>CAOSOP010000027.1 GCA_948525355.1 uncultured Bacilli bacterium
GGATTAATTCAAAAATCAGCAACACTTTAGTTTATTATTCTGAACCAATCTGCGAAATGCTATATGTGTAGGTCGAATCTATCCATGGCGAGAAAGTAAATAGACTGCGCGATGTAAATCCATATCTAAGCGGAGCGGCCCCACCTCCGCCACCCACCCCGTTTCGTCCGCCGCCTGGAGCGGCGTCCTCAACAGGGTGGGTGGCGGAGGAGGCGAGCAATTTTTATTAACTTTTTATACTATTAATTAGTTAAAAAAATAAAATATACAAAAACTCAATAATTATTATCAAATAAACTCCAACATAATACTTATACAGATTAATTTAAAATGCTAATGTTAATAATAATGGTTCTGGTTCTTCCATAAAAAATGATGAAACGATCAATAAGACAATTTCTACAGCCATACATAGCATATATATCCAATAATATATACTAATCCAGATAACTTTTTTTCTTATTTTAATTGTTAAGCCATTATCTTCAGCTTTTTCAACAAATTTTGGCTTCCACAATAGTGGATTAGCAAAGCCAAGTAATAAAACAGAGCCAATGACAATAAAACATATCCATAACCACATTGGAAATGCAGGAGCATTGATGTACCTCTTTTCAAAAAATCCACTAACACCAACGCAAAGTGTAGAAATAGTAAATAGAAAGAAAAATATATAATGCATAACCATAACAGTATTTGTTTGCTTAGCTCTAAATAAGACTATAAATATATTAAGCAAAAATGCTAAGGAAAAGAGTCCACATGCCAAATAGCATAAAATATTATGATAAACAATCAAACCAGAAATATATGTAGCAATGATTGCACCTAGTGAAACAATATAAACCAATAATTCAGCGATAGAAGCACGTTTAAACTCATAGAAATCACAAATAAATGAGTTTTTAAAATTAAAACCAATTTTACGCATCTTTAACACAATCATTATTATATTAATGATTATTAGGAAGATTGATGCAATGCCGAAAACAGTAATTTCATTCATATTTATCACCTATAAATATTTTATCAATCAAAAATTTAAGATACAAGGAGCATAAGTTTTTTTCTTTTACAGTTTTAATGATATGTTCAATAAAATCTTTTTACTATGTATAACTACTCACCACCACTTCCCACTCCACCATCGAACGAGCCCCCTCCGGGGCGAGTGAAGATGGTGGAGTGGGAAGTGGGGTACCTGCACGATATGATTTCACATCAAGAGCATTTTGTGCACTTTCACCATGGAATGATGCAACCTTTGCATATAGCATTTTGCAACTTAAATTAGGAAGCAACTTCATTTCTAAATTAGAAGTTGTTTCTCAGCTAAATCTCCTTTCCCAAGCTCGTTATACATATCATTACAACAGCTATAATTGCCCAGAAAGATACTACCCAAAAGTCTATTTTGGCACTGTTCAAACCACCGCAACCAGCTGGAACTACGACCGTCAAAACAACATAAATCACCCCTCAAATTGGCCCCAAAACTACCAACAAGGCCCGCAAAAAGGCGAAGCAAACAAAGCATAATAATATATTTATTGTTATCCACAGTTATAACCTATATAATAATTCACGAGGTGGAATAGTATGAAACACATTTATGATATTGCAAAAAAACTTGGTCTTTCTGAGAAAGATATTGAACCATATGGTATTGATAAAGCAAAAATCCATACTAATAATATCAATAACTCTAACAAGGGGAAACTTATTTTAGTAACTGCTATAACTCCAACTAAAGCGGGTGAAGGAAAAACAACATGTTCTATTGCACTTGCTGATGGCCTTTCTGCAATTAATAAAAAAGTTTGTCTAGCACTACGAGAGCCTTCGTTAGGACCGGTTTTTGGTATTAAAGGTGGAGCTACTGGTGGTGGAAAAGTATGTGTTATTCCACAAGAAGATATTAACCTTCACTTTACTGGTGATATGCATGCACTAACATCTGCAAATAACTTAATCTCTGCAATCATAGATAATCATATTTTCCAAGGTAACGAATTAGATATAGATCCTGAAAGAGTTGTTTTTAAACGCTGTATGGATATGAATGATCGTGCTTTACGCAATATAACAATAGGACAAGGAAAAGGTAATGGTGTCGTTAGGGATGATGGATTTAATATTACAGTTGCCACTGAATTAATGGCTATTCTTTGTCTATGCAATGATGAACAAGATTTTAAAGAAAGACTTAATAGTATTACTGTAGCTTATAATAAACTTGGTGAACCTATAAGAGTAAAAGACTTAAGAATTTCTAACGCAGTAATGAAATTAATGAAAAATGCTTTAATGCCTAACTTAGTTCAAACATTATACTCTACTCCTGCTATAATTCACGGAGGACCTTTTGCGAACATAGCACATGGCTGCAACTCAATTATAGCAACAAAAACAGCTCTCAGTTTAGCCGATTATGTTGTGACCGAAGCTGGATTCGGAAGTGACCTCGGAGCTGAGAAGTTCTTAGATATTAAGTGTAGAGTTGCTGATTTAAATCCTTCCTTAATAGTTTTAGTTGCTACTATTCGTGCACTTAAAAGCCACGGAGGAGCAATTAATTTAGAGGAAGAAAACTTAGATGCATTAGAAAAAGGATTCGATAATTTAAAAATTCATGCGGAAAACATGATTTCGTTTAATAAAAAAATTGTCATAGCAATAAATCATTTCTCTTCAGATACCGAAAAAGAAATAAATCTTTTAAAAACTTGGTGTGACAAAAATGGATACCCATATGCTTTTACAGATGGATTTATCGAAGGCCAAAAAGGTTGCATTGAATTAGCCAACAAAGTTATAGAGACTATTGAGTCATCTAAAGAAACTGAATTAACTAATGTTTATGATTTAAAAGATACGATTAAAGATAAAATAGAAAAGGTTGCAAAAAAGATTTATCGTGCTGATAAAGTTGAATATTCTGAATTGGCATTAGCACAAATCGAAGAATATGAAAAGGCTGGATATGGTGATTTTTATGTCTGCATCGCTAAGACTCCATTAAGCCTATCAGATAATCAAAAACTTATTAATGCTCCTATTGGCCACACAATTCATGTTAAAAGAATCAATCTTGCTACTGGTGCAAAGTTTTTAATTCCAATAACAGGTTCAATACTCACTATGCCTGGTCTTCCAAAAGTACCTGCCGCAGTTAAAATGGAGAACTGAAATGGAATTAAAAACACTAAAGATTAAAAAGGAGATGATGAATGAATTATCTTCTAATCCAAGACTTAGCAGATTAAACTTTCTTCTTCTTTATAATTCTCAAATAGTTGAAAATGAATACTATATTAATAGTGTTTCTAAAACTTTAAATAGTCTTGGCATAAAGCATAGCATTGTTAAATCTAGCGATTTTGAAGAAATGAAAAACATTTTAAAAAATAGCGATGAATACTCTTCTATTCTTTTAGCTAGGCCAACTGGTTTTATTAATGAAGATGAACTTTTAAATTTAATACCTATAAAAAAAGATGTTGATATGTTAACTACTTCTTCAATGGGAAATCTATTAAAAGGTGATATAAACTTTTTACCAGCGACCGCAAAGTCTGTTGCAATTATACTGGAAAAATTTAATATTCAAGTGGCATCAAAAAAGGCTTTAATCATTGGACGATCAATATCTGTAGGATCGCCAATTGCCCTTTTGCTTTTAAAGCTTAATGCACATATAAGTATTGTTCATTCAAGAACTAGCATTGATGACATCAAAAAAGAAGCTAAACAAAGTGATATTATAGTTTTAGCTAGCGGAAAAAGATTGCTTGATGCAAACGATATAAAAGATAATGCTGTGATAATCGATTGTGGTTATAATAAAGATGGTCAAGGCGATTTAGGATTTACACCAACTAATGCTTCTTTTACACCTGTTCCTGGTGGTGTCGGTCCACTAACTACTATAGCAATCGTTCTTAACGCTTTATATTTATTTGAGAATCTAAACTGACAATATAGTTCTTTGTAACACTATCAAATAATGTTTTGATCAAAGGATAAAGTGTTGTGATCAACAATACTTTTATCGGCATATTAAACAAGAGCAAGAATAGATTTGTAGATATTCCAATAAAATAATCTATATTATATAGTTGCTGCTTCCAAAGTGATGCAATGAGACCGCTGACAATAAATTCATTGACAATAAAAGATGTGGAAACGACTAAGAAGTTTCCACTCTTTTTTTTGAAAAAAAGTGGAAACAACAGTGAAAACAAAAATAAAGCCGCATATACAATAGGAATAAATATTTTAACCCATATGTTCAATTCAAATTTTGTCTTGTTCAAAGTTATTGAATCATTCAAAACTAAATAGGCAGTTACTACTCCGATGACAGCCATCGACATAATAATGAATATTGTAGCAGTAATCTTTTTGCTTATTTTATTTAAATAAAAAATCAATCCTGGTAAAAGCCCCAATAGAAAACTGTCAAAAGTAAATCCGATAAAAAATGGTCCGACAGGAAAAAGAAGGGCACCGATTAAATCACCTAACCCACCAACTATTCCACCATATATAGGTCCTAAAAGGAATGAGGAAATAATTATGGGAATTGCAATCAATGAAATTCGATATGAATTACTGCCAAAAAATGGCAAATAAATGGCAAGACGAGATAAAATGACCGTTATTGCAACAAAAATTGCGCATAAAGAAATTTTATATATACTCTTCTTAACACCATTTTTCATATTTCACCTCTAATATTTACTGTTTGTTTTAACGTATGCTTCAACTCTCCGTTCGGCCTCTTTTTTCTTTAAAGTCTCTCTTTTATCAAAAGTATTCTTTCCTTTAGCTAAGGCAATTTGTAGCTTTGCTCGACCACCACTGATATAACATTTTGTGGCCACAACAGTATAGCCTTTTCTTTCAACTGCTTGACTAAAACGGAGAATTTCTAGTCGATGCATTAAAAGTTTCTTGTTTCTTAATGGATCATGATTAAAAATGTTTCCTTGTTTATATGTAGAAATATTGAATCCACTGATATAGGCTTCACCATTTTTAAAATAGACATATGATTCTGAAAGAGATCCGTGACCTTCACGCAAGCTTTTAATCTCAGTTCCAACTAAGACAATGCCAACTTCCAAAAAATCCGATAAGAAATAATCAAAAGATGCTCTCTTATTTGAACAAACAAGTTTTTCATTCTTATCTTCTTTTTTCATTAGCACCTCTTTTTCTAAAACTAGGCTTTCTATTTGATCTAAAGCTTTTTCCTCTTTTGTCGCCTGGCTTTGATCTATTATATTCTTTCCTAAAACCATTATTTTTAGTAGATTTATCATGGAACCTACTCTTTTTTCCATCCTTATGAGAACTAAATGTTCTTTCACTTCTTTCAGCATTTAATTCTTTAACATTATTTGTTTCAGCAATATAATCAGATTTTTGTACAATAACATCTTTTCTAGTAAAGTCTACTTCAAATATCTTAACTTCTATTTTCGATCCTAAACCATATTCTTCTTTAGTTTTTCGACAAATACACTTTCCTATTTTTTCATCAAAAACAAAAGCATTTGTACCAGAAATATATTCCATCAAGAGAAGAACTTCTAGACCATTTTCTAATTCAAGGTATAAACCATAATTTGTAATAGAAGTCACTGTTCCTTGATAAACTTCACCAATTCTTTTGGCGTAATACTTACATGTTTCTAAATCCTCAACTTCTCTTTCAATTCGTTGAGCCTGTCTCTCAAGTTCTGATAACAGGTTTCCTTTAACCTCTAATAAATTCTCTAATTCAGTTTTATTAAAATTGTGATCATCTAATAAATACTGCTTTACTAAACGATGAACAATCAAATCTGGATATCTTCTTATTGGAGATGTGAAATGAAGGTAATTCTTTTCATTAAGGCCAAAATGTGAAAGATTCTCAGCTGAATATCTGGCCTTTGCCAATGAACGTAAAAGTAAATCGCTGGCAATATTTTTCAAACCTTCATCCTTAAACTCTAACAACCAAAAGTTCAAAGATTTTGGATTTATAACTGATGGGAAATTATTTAAAAGGTTTAAAGAGAGCAAACTGCTCTTTAAACTTTCTATTTTCTTATTCTTAGGAAGTTCATGAATTCTAAATAAAGTCGGTACATTTGCAGTAACAAAAGCATTAGCCACTTCAACATTTGCAGCAATCATCAAATCTTCAATAAGTTTTTCACCTTTTCCTTGAACGAGTTTAATAACTTCCTGTGGCTCATTGTTCTCATCAAGTCTAAACTTAACTTCTGTGGTTGAAAGATTCAAGCATCCATTATTATTTCTTCTTTTTCTTATTTTTTGACTAACTTCGTATAAAAGCTTTATTAAATCAATAATATCCTCAGAGTAGCCTTCATTTTTACCTTCTAATATACTATTTACTTGCTTATAAGTCATGCGAGCTTTAGATTTTATAACAGCAGGATGTATTTCATGCTTAAATACATTTCCATATTTATCAATATATAAATAAATAGAAAGTGTAAGTCTTTCAACATTTGGATTTAATGAACAAATACCATTAGACAATTCTTTTGGCAACATTGGAACAACCCTATCAGCAACATATATTGATGTGCCACGGAGATAGGCTTCCTTATCAATTTCTGTATTTTCTTTCACATAGAAAGAGACATCTGCAATGTGAACCCCAACTTTGTACGCATCATTTATTCGTTCAACTTCAACAGCATCATCAAAATCCAATGCATCCTCACCATCAATAGTAACTATTAGATGCGATGTTAAATCAACTCTTCCATCATAATCTTTTGCTCTTACTTCCTGAGGTAATTTTGCAACTTCTTCTTTAACATTATCTGGAAAGACAAGTCTCGCACCATTTGTTACTATAATATCTGAAATATCTGATCCAACTTCATTAGCCGAAACCAAAACCGAAACAATTTTGACATAGATCGTGCTTCTATCAAAATCCTCAATAATTGAATAGCAAGTATCACCATCAACTATTTCATCTTTGAAACTATCATCAATTTTAGTGACAACAACTTTAATTTCACTCTCACCAACTTCTGAACACAAAAGTGAGCCATATGAACTTCCATTCTTTTTTCCTTGAATAAATTTACCAATTAAAGATTCTTTTCTTTTATAAAAACCAGCAAAATGACAATCAGAAAATGAAGGATTGGCTTCTACATAGATATAATCACCAACGATAAGTCCAGCAACCATTTTTCCCGAGAGACGATAATCCTTCTCGTCATCTTTAACTTCAACATAAGCGAAAGTTCTTTTTCTTAAGACAACTCGACCAAACTTTAAACCATAATCACTTAACAAAGCGTATTCATTTCCATCATAAAAAATCAATCCTTGATCCATCAAAGATTTTAATTCATTTTCTAAAACATCACTTCTTACTTCAAGTTTTTTAACTAGCTGTAAAAAAGATAGTTTTCTTTTATTAAGTTGCTTTAATATATTATTTTTGATCATAATTCCTCACTTATATTTAAAAAGGGGACTGGCCCCTTCAAATTACAGATATCTGGCAAGTATTGTAAAAAGGAAGAACAATACTGCTAAACCCATTGTAATATAGGTTAATATTTTTTCAGGGCCACGCTCTTTAGTACGAGCAAATATATTCATTTGAGAACCACCAGTAATAGCACCAGATGCACCTTCTGATTTTCCTCCTTGGAGAAGAGTTATCAAAATAATTAAAACTGATAATACTAGCAATACAATTTCCATAGCGGTAGCATTCATAAGTAAATTCACATCCTCCTCCATAAGTTTGCAATCTTGCAACGACATTAATTATACATTGTTTATTGATAATTAACAATATATTTTTTTTAACATATAAAATAAATATATGTATATATATATTATTAATAGAAAATGCACTCTTTTTAAAGCAAAAATATGTGTTAAACAAAGTTGAAAATAATTGATTTTATTTACAATAAACAAAATTTAAAGTAAAATAAAACCAAAGGAGGAAGGAAATGAATATTCTACAAATAAGTACTGGAGTACTTGCAGCTATTATAGCCGGAGGTATAGTTTTATTACTTATCATCATCTTAGTATCATGGTGGATTGGTACGAGCAACTCAATTAAAAAAATGAAAATAAGTATTGAAGAATCATTATCTGGTATTGATGTTGCGTTAACTAAAAGATTCGATTTATTAACCGAACAATTAAAAGTAGTTAAAGGCTATATGAAACATGAAAAAGAAATAATGATTCAAGTTACAGAACTAAGAACTAATGCGAATAGAAAAGATTTAGAAAGTTTACAAAAAATGGATAATACCATTAAGAATATTAATCGTGAGATTGATATCACACATGAGAACTATCCACAATTAAAGGCTGATAAATCATTTGTTCTTCTTCAAGCATCTGTTACAGACGCTGAAGAACATCTCCAAGCTGCTAGACGTTTGTTTAACTCAAATGTATCTGCATACAATAAATCAATAGTTGTATTCCCACGTTCTATAGTTGCTAACCATCTTCACGCTGAAAAGCACGCTTTCTTTGTTGCTGATCAAGTTAAGACTGGCGATGTACCATTAGAATTTTAAAAAAACAGTTACGGATTAATTCCGTAACTTTTATATGAGGCCGTGGTGAAATTGGTAAACACGCTAGACTCAGAATCTAGTGCATATGCTTAAGAGTTCAAGTCTCTTCGGTCTCACCAATTAAGAAATATTAACAAAATATATAAACTGACAAAAATGAGGTGAAGTTTTAATGTTTTTGCAATTTACAAATCAAGAAGAAAGAAAAGAAAAATACGGTTCGTGTTTTCTAGAACTATCATACTGCAAATTAAAGAGAAACACTAGTTTAAGAAAAATATTGAAAATAAAAAACTTACCTAATTGGCAAAACGATTCGCTATATGTGTTCGTTGATGATTTATATGAATTTTTTAAAGAATATAATGAAATATTTGACATTGAAGAATCTTCTTTATACAGTGATAAGTATTTTTCCTTTGATAAAGCAAAAGAAATAATTGGTATTATAAAGAACAAGAAACCTAAAGATTATGAAATAATCCTTAAATGGCTTGAATATGCCATAGAGAATAATGGTTTTTATATTTTAGGGATATAGGAAATATTTTTATGAAAACAAAAATGAAAAAAATAATTGTTATCGGTTGTCCTGGAAGCGGAAAAAGCACTTTTGCTAGAAGACTAAATGAAATAACAAGCATTCCTTTATATTATCTTGATATGATTTGGCATAAAGCAGATAAAACTAATATTACTCAAGATGAATTTGATTTTAAACTCAACCAAATTATCAGCAAAAAAGAATGGATTATTGATGGAAACTATCAAAGAACTTTAAACACAAGATTAGAAAACTGTGATACAGTTTTTTTATTAAATATGGATGTAGATACATGCTTATTAGGCGCACAAAGTCGAATTGGAAAAAAGCGTGTAGATATTCCATGGGTAGAAACAGAGTTTGATGAAGAATTTAAACAATATATATTAAACTTTAACAAAGAGCAACTTCCGGAAATTTATAACAAACTATCAAGAATTAATAGCAAGACCATAATTATTTTTAATACACACGATGAGATTAATTCCTACTTAGAAAGTTTAAAAAAAGAATATAAAAAATAACATGATAAAAGGACTATTAATTAAAATAGTCCTCTTATTTTTAGTTATTTGCAGGAGCTTCTGGAGTTGTTGGTGTAGTACCACTTTGGCAGCCACAGCATTGACAAACTTGAACAAGTGAACCATTAGAAATAGTTCTCAAGCATTTTGTTGAACAACAACACGCAATGGAATAATCTAATTCGGCATGAGATAAGATGTACCTCTCATTTGTCATTATTCTAGCATCAAGTGTAATTGTAACTGTAGCACCAGGTTCAATCGTATCTAATTGAAGATTTTTCAAGCAGATTACATTTTCCTTCACAGTACCATCAACGGTTAAAGAGTCTCGACGATAGCAAAGACTATCACCCAACTCAAAATTTAAAATTGGATTAGTTAATGCAGAAGTGCAGTTATTGGTAATTGTTAAAGTATATGTGATGAATTCACATGGCATTGCACAGTTTGTACTTGCAACAAGTTTCACATCAAGAGGAGTTGTTGCACACTCAGGTTGAACTGCGTATGTCATTGCTTCACAATTAACAACAGGTCTAGTAGAAGTAGTGTTTCTTCTACATCCGCAACCACATCTGTTTTGTTGGTTATAGAACATATTCACCTCATTTCTATACACCTATTTATATGCGGTAATAATTAACTTGAATGGGCTCCCCCCTACATCCCACACCCACCCCGTTGAGGGAGCTGCCCCTGGCAGCGGACGAAAC
>CAOSOP010000028.1 GCA_948525355.1 uncultured Bacilli bacterium
AACTCGTACCAGAGCAACACGCAAAAAGGCGAAGCGAACACCGAAGGCTTACCAAATCTTTTCTAATATATTTTGTACAATTGGTTCTAACTCACTTTTAATTCTAGACCTTAATGAATAATATTTATGACATAGTTCGTAACCATTTATCTCATCTACAATCTTACCCAATTTAATTAAAATCTCTTCTTCTTCCATTTCATTTTGAGCGTGTGAAAAATTGTTTATTAATTCTTCTTTCTTTTTACTTAATTCAATTATTTCTTTGTTTTCATATATTTGATTATCTATTTTCTTATACTCAAAATATAAATCACTTTTTTTAAATAAATTGATAAAGCTATTTACGATTTCACTAAACTCTTCTGTTTTCACATTAACTCCTTGGCTAGGGTAACCATTAAAGATAAATCTTCCAATCGATCTACAACTCTTTTTCTTCTCTTTATCTTATAGTCACTAATAAAATTATCTAACTCTTCGGGGTGAAATGTCAACTCTCTATGCCAAATTGGTTTTTCTCGCATGAAAATATAATAGTCAGGATTCTGATCTAACTTTAGAATTACTTCATCTCTCATTAGTCATCGCTCCTTTGATATGGTCTTTTCATTTTTCTTTTAGTTACATATTCATTTTCTTCGGGTTTTGTAACTTCTGACAACACAGAGATTATTTTCTTTACACTATTTAAGCTATCCGAAAGTTTATCTGCATCAAAGCCGCTGAGCAATTCTAATATCCCTCCAATACCCTCTTTTTTAGTTTTAGTTTCTTCCTCAACTTTTTCTTCTTCAGTTTCTTCGCTTTTTTCTTCTTCTATTTTTTCTTTTAACTGCTCTGCTTCAGGTCCATATATATCATATATTTCAAAAAGTTCTTGCCATGTGGCCTCACCCCTTTCTACTTTATCTATCAAATATGGCTTATCTTTGCAAAATTCTTTAAACTCTTCAAATTTATTCATACTTTCACCTATATATATTATGCTAGAAACAGAAAAAGCTTCACCATTTAGAACATTAATCTATTTTTGTCATACACTAAAATAGGAGGTGCTTATGTACTATTACGGACAAAACTATCCTTATGGAAATCAAGGATATGCTTACCCACAAACAAACACAAATAACGGAATTGGTGGATGGTTCGCCATTATCTTAGTTATATTCATTCTTTTAGTCATCATCGGATGTGGTTGCGGTGGTCGTGGTCTCGGACTCGGCGGCTGTAATTGTGGCGGTTGCTGCTAATTTCTATCCTAGCGGCAATTGCCGCTATAATTATTTAAAATATATGTTAAAATAAAAGTGAAGGAGCTTTTATTATGTTAAAAATTTATTCTGACAGAGAACCTGTTTTACGTCAAAAATGTTCCGATATAGAACTTCCTATTAGTGACGAATACAAAAACATTGCCAAAGAAATGATTACTCATTTAAAACAATCACAAGATCCAGAATACTCAAAAAAGCACAATATTCGTGCTGGTATAGGACTTGCGGCACCACAAATAGGTCTTTCAAAAAGAATTTTTGCCATATTGATGGAAGATGATGATGACATTCATAGAGAATTAGTTTTAGCAAATCCAAAAATAATGGAAAGATCGATAAAAATGTGCTATTTAACAGGTGGTGAAGGCTGTTTATCTGTTAATGATGAACACAATGGTCTAATTAGAAGAAACTATAAAATAAAGATTAAAGGGTATAACTTACTTGAAGATAAAGAAGTCTTGCTAGAAGCAAAAGGATATTTTGCTATTGCTCTTCAACACGAATATGATCATCTTGATGGAATACTTTTCTATGATAGAATCAACCCATTTGATCCATTTAAAGTCATGCCAAATGATGTAGAAGTATAATAACTCGCCCCCACTTCCTACGGAGTCGCCGAGTCCGCGACCCCAGGGAGCGGGCGAGGCGGCTCCGTAGGAAGTGGGGGCGAACCACACCGTTTCGCATACACAGCACGTGGTTATGGAACATTTGGAACATGGAGTCCAAGTGGTTATGAATATTCATTGTTTTCGATAATAACAGGAAGCAACCCATTAAGTAAATTAGAAGTTGCTTCTATGCTAAACATCCCATCGCAAGCGTGTGAATTGTACTACTATGTATCATCTTCATGTTCAGCAAAATACGCTCCAAAGCTCTATTTAGGCACGCTTCAAACTATCGGAAAAAACTGGATAATTGACCGTCAAACGTACGCGGGAAGCGACATAAAAATGCCTGAAAATTGGCCCCAAAACCCGTCGCAAAAAGGCGAACTATAAATATAATCGATACTTTTTAATTACTTCATTTTCATCTATAAAACTATTAATCACTTCAATAAATCCTAGTTTTTTAACAAGACCTTTGCTTGCTACATTTCGATCATCAATTTTTGCTTGAACAAATGAAAGATTTCTATTTGTTTTAATTATTTCGATGAACTTTTCTAGCATTTCATAAGCGAAACCTTTTCTTTGATATTCACTTTTTATTGCATAGCCTATTTCAATTCCTTTTTTATTAACATAAAAAGAAGATATTGTCCCTATAATTTTTTCTTCATAGATTACTGTATATATTTTTACTGAAGAATTTGATAATAAACTTATTACAAAAAATCTTGCTTCACTTAAACCATTTAATGTTTTAACTCCCGCTCTACTTGCAATAAGTCTATTTGAATAGATTTCATAATATCCTTGGTAATCGTTATATTCTAAATCTCTAATATATAATCTCTTAGTAAAAAACCTCATAATCAATCATATGTTGATATGAGGTTAAAATTTAATAAAAATTTGTGAAATCAATCAATTTATCATTTTGATCAAATAGTTTATCAAGTATGCCTGACGCTACTAATCGATCACCAATATAAATGACTGCTAGCTGGCCTAAGGTTATATAATCATATCCATTATATTTTAAGGTTATTTTATCATCTTCGACTTTAACTATAACTTCCTTATCCTTCTCTCTGTAGCGGAATTTTGCCATTGCCTTAAACTCAGTCTTAGGCAAAGAAGAATCTAATATATTTATATTGCTTAATTCAGCTCTATAGGATTTCGAATATGGATTTGGTTCTTGTGCAACGTATAAAATATTTTTTGAAACATCTTTACCAACAACAAAGAAAGGCTTGTTAGAGAATCCTTGTTGTCCACCAATAGCTAATCCTCTGTGCTGACCAATTGTATAGTAATATACACCATCGTGTTTACCAATTTTTTTCTTAGATATAGCATCTACTATATCACCACTAGTAGCTGGAATATAATTCGTTAAGAAATTATGAAAATTTCTTTCTCCAATAAAGCAAACACCAGTTGAGTCTTTTTTCCTTGCAACATTAAGATTTAGCTTATCTGCTAATTCCCTAACTTCTTCTTTCGTCATATTGTAAAGAGGAAATAGACATGAACTAAGCTGTTCTTCATTAATTTGTGCTAAAAAATATGACTGATCTTTGTTTTTATCTAGTGCCTTATACAAATAATAGTAACCATCTATATACTCTTTTTTCGCATAATGACCCATAGCAATATAATCATATCCCTTATCAAAAGCATATTTTCTAAATGCTTCAAACTTAATATATTTATTACAAAATATATCTGGATTCGGTGTTCTACCTTTTTTGTATTCATCTAAAAAATATTTAAATACATCGTTCCAATACTCTTCAACAAAATCTATTCTATCTAGATCTATTCCTAATTGCTTCGCAGTAATCACAGCATCATCATAATCAAGTTCTTGTGAACATTTCGATCCACTTAATGTTGGATTTCCCTTAATATCATTATTTAAAATACTGTCCCAGTTACGCATAAAGCAACCAGTTACATCATATCCTTCTTTCTTCAATAAATAAGCGGCAACTGCTGAGTCAACACCACCAGAAAGACCAATTAATACTTTTTTATTTTTCATTTTTATCACCATCAGTTTCTAGCATAATAGTAAAAGGTCCATCATTTATCAAATTAACTTTCATATCAGCACCAAATTTGCCAAATTTCGCGTTGGCCTTTCTTTTCTTAATCAGTTCAACAAAATAATCATATAAAGGTTCAGCATTTATTCTATTCATGCAATTTGAAAATGATGGACGATTACCCTTTCTTGTATCTGCATAAAGAGTAAACTGAGATATGCAAAGCAAATCACCTAAAACATCATCCAAACTTAGATTTGTCTTAACTCCATCTGAAAAAATTCTTAGCTTAAATAGTTTTTCAATCATTTCTTCAACATCATTTCTAGTATCAGACAAAGAAAAGCCAACAAAAATAAGCATTCCTTTACTTATTTTTTCTTCTCTTTCACCATCAATTAGTACACCAGCACTTTCAACTATTTGAATTAATAATCGCATAGAATTATTTTACTTCATAATAAATCAAAAATAAACTACAATATTAAACAAATTAATGGTAGACTAATAATATGAATGAACCATTAGCATATAGAATGAGACCTAAAACCTTAGACAAAGTTCTAGGACAAAAGAAATTAGTTAGCAAAGGTGGGTTTCTTTATAATTGTATTGAGGCGAATAGTGCTGTAAACATGATATTTTTTGGTCCATCAGGATCTGGTAAAACAACAATTGCAGAAGCATTTGCAAATTCAATGAAAATGAACTTTATCAAGTTAAATGCAACTATAAACAAAAAAGAAGAACTACTAGATGCAATTAATCAGTCAAGACTTATTCCGACAATTATTATGATAGATGAAGTTCATCGATTGAATAAGGATAAGCAAGATATACTTTTACCTTTTTTAGAAAATGGACAATTTATTTTTATTGGTGCAACAACTGCCAATCCTCTTTTATCCATTAATAAAGCAATAAGGTCAAGAACAAGACTTATTGAGATTATGCCATTAGATAAAGAAGATATATTGATTGGTCTAAAACGCGCTATTGAGAGCGAAAACGGTTTAAATAACAAAAGAAAGTTTACTGAAGAAGCATTAAAATACATTTCAACAATAGCTGGTGGAGATTTGCGCTATGCTTATAATATTTTGGAAACATCATCACTATCATTTTTAAAAGATCACTTAATCGATATAGATGATATCAAAGAATTAAACTATATACCTAATAGTCATTCTGATTTAAATGATGATCAACACTATGATACAGTTTCAGCACTTCAAAAATCTATTAGAGGTAGTCAAGTTGATGCTGCAATATTCTATTTAGCAAAACTTCTTGAGTCAAATGACTTAGAAGGAATAACAAGAAGATTAATGGTTACAGCCTACGAAGATATTGGTTTAGCATCACCATCTGCAGTAGATAGATGTTATAATGCTTGCCAAGTTGCACTTAATGTTGGTCTTCCAGAAGCAATGATTCCATTAGGTTTTACAGTTGTCGATTTAGCTTTATCACCAAAATCAAAATCAGCTGCACTAGCAATAGAAAAAGCATACGACTATGTAAAAAGCAACCCAACATATGTAAGAGATTACTTAAAACTAACTCCGGTAAATCTAAATCCAGATTATAAATATCCTTATGATAGAAGCGATTTGTGGGAAAAAATTGAATATATGCCTAGCGGATTGGAAGATTTAGAATTCTACGATCCACAATTAACATCTAAATACGAAAAAAATATTTTTGAAAACTATAAAAGGCTTAAATCTATTAGACGTTCAAGCGATTTAAAGTCACTTAAGGAAAACAAAGAATAGCTTCGCCTTTTTGCGAGCTGTTTATAGGCCAATTTTCCGGTATTTTTATGTCGCTTCCAGCGTAGATTTGACGGTCGTAAAGCCAGCTATCTGACACGGTTTGAGTAGTACCGATGTAGACTCTTGGGTAATAGTTTGAAGTGCAATTTGAATAGTTATAGTGATACATATGATGTGCTTGATTACTGAGATTTAAGCCAGAAACAACTTGTAAGTTTCCATTGGGGTTGTTTCCTATATTAATGCTGGAAATCGTAACTGGATTAGTTGACCATGGTGATAACGCCAGTTGTCCTCGATTAGTAACTTCGTATCTGGTAGGAGCCCCGCCTTCAACGCCCACCCCATTTCGTCCGCTGCCAGGGGCAGCTTCCTCAACGGGGTGGGTGTTGTTGGTGGGGGTGAGATTATAAGTCTAGCAACTCTTTTTCAAACATTTTATAGTCACCATCACTAGGCATTCTTAAATCTCCTCTAGGTGATATTGAAATCTGAGTAGCCTTTATTCCATCAGGTAAACAAGAACGTTTAAACTGTGAATTAATAAATCTTTTATAAAAAACTATTAACCATTTTTTTATAATCTCATGGTCATAGTTTTTAAATGCTTTTTTTGCAAGAAAGAAAACTTTCTTTGGTGAATAACCATATTTTAAAATTTGGAAAATAAAGAAATCATGTAATTCATATGGTCCAATTATATCTTCAGTCCTTTGAGTGATCTCTTTTTCACTATCTGCAATTAATTCTGGTGATATTGGTGTATTAATTATATCTAAAAGTATTGAGGATAGATTTTTATTGCATTTAGCATAATATCTTACCAACTCTTTAACTAATGTCTTAGGAATTGAAATATTTACCGCATAATTTGACATATGATCTCCATTATATGTCGACCATCCTAAGCACGCTTCTGACAAATCTCCAGTTCCAATTACAAGCCCATTTTTCATGTTCGCAACATCCATTAATATTTGTGTTCTTTCTCGTGCCTGCGCATTTTCATATGCAATATCTTTTTCTTCATCATTATGACCTATTGAATTCAAATGTAAATTTACGCTTTCCTTTATATCAATAACACTAAAATCAACATTTAAAACTTCAGCAAGTTTGCTTGCATTATCTGCAGTAGTTTTGCTTGTGCCAAAGCATGGCATTGAAATAGCAATAACATCACTATTAATTTTACCTAATACCTTCATTGCTTCTATACAAACAATTAGTGCTAAAGTCGAATCTAAGCCACCAGAGAGTCCTAAAACAGGCCTTGCGTTAATATGTTTAAGTCTTTGTGCTAAAGCATGAGCCTGTATATCAAGAATTTCTTGATATTTTTCATCACTTCCCAAAAAAGGATATGCATTAATTTTTTCTTCAAACATATCTTCACATTCAATATCACAAAGAATATTTTTGCATGTGTTTTTTAAAATTTTTGAGAACTTCATTTGCCTATCCCTTAATAGTGGTTCAATATCTATATCTGCAAAAATACTTTCTGTATCGTATAATTTATTTTCTTTAATTAAATAGCCACCATTATAAATATAACTTGCCCCACCATATAAAACATCTGTTGTGCTTTCGTTTTGCCCAGCAGAACAATAGATGTAGGCGACATTAAGTTTAGATGATGTAACTGATATTAAATCTTTTCTAAATCTATTTTTACCCGCTAATTCATTAGAAGCAGATAGATTGCATATTATAGTTGCATTAGATTTAGCTAAATCAATGCTTGGAGAATCATAAGTCCACAAATCTTCACAAATCTCTATTCCAACTCTAATATTTGGATTATCCTTAGCAACAAATATAATTCTTGTACCATAACTAACTCTCTCTCCATCAATATCTATTTCTCCATTTACACCCGCACCAGAAGAAAAATGCCTTCCTTCATAAAACTCTTTATAGTTAGGCAGTTGAGACTTTAAAACTATACCAAGAATATGGCCATTATTAATTGCTGCCGCAGCATTATATAATCTACCATCAATCGAGATAGGTAATCCTATTATGACTAAAGCTTTAAGTCCTTTGGTAAACTTTTTTAAATCGATGAGTGCATTTAATGAATTGTTTATTAATGAAGACTGAAAAAACATATCAGAACAAGAATAACCTGTAAGAGTTAGTTCAGAGAAAACCATTATTTTTTCTTTATTCTTTTTCCCTATTTCAATTTCCTTTTTTATCTTATCCAAATTGTCCTTTACATTTAAGACACTCGTTTCAATAGTATGACATCCAACACGAACAAAATTAAATGTGTTAGTATAGTTAATAAAAGATGAATCAACAGTTTGCAATTCATTATCATATGAAACAGCATATTTCGTTTGAAAAACTTCATCTGACATAATAACCAAATCATTTGTGCCATTTTTAGTTATATAAATAGGTTCTTTATAATAATTACATAACTCACTTATCTTATTTGTATCACGCAATATAGTAATAGGTTCAATAATAACTTTTTTCATAATTACGCTCCTTTGTACATTATTATAGCATAAAAATGAACAAATACAAGTTAATCAGTGTTTTCCAGCTTTGATTCCGCTCAAAATTGCAAAAGAAATATTATAGCCACCACAGATGCCCGATAAGTCGATTGCCTCTCCACCAAATGAAATAGATTCATCAAGCAAATATTTACAATTACTTTTATTAATTAATTTAAAATCAATTCCACCACGACTGATTTGAGATTCTTTAAAAGAAGGTAATTTCTTGATTTTAAACTTAATCACACCATCAACGATTCTTAAATCTTTCAAACAATCAACGATTTTAGGTGGAAGATATGATGAATAGTTTTTTCTATCACGTGCTGTATTATTTTTGTATTCAGCAAAATCAAAACTAATCGTTGCATCGTCCGCTAATAAACTAGCATTAAAGATTGCTATTCCCGATAACTTTTTATCCTTAAATAACAGTTCACCATATTCTTCGTAATGAAAACCATTATCAAATGATAGTTTTCCTTTAACTTTTACACCACTAAGCCTCAACGGCCAGCTAAAATCAACCACAACCGGTCCTAACGCTGGGATGAACCTATTAAAGCCTTTAAAACACGAGAGAAAGGTTGATTCTTCTCTATCATAACTTATGCCACCTGTAGAAATAAAAAGATTAGTATAGGTATACTTAGAACTTGCACCATATATAGTTTTATTTTTGCTATCCACATCTATAACTTTATCAATTATTATTTTCAATCTTTTTTGGTTTTTCTTATCAAAGACAAAATTCAATAAATTATTTAAAAAAGAACTTGCATTGAGTGAAAATGGATATGCTCGTCCCTCATCATCATAATACAAGTCTAAATTAATAGCTGAGAGAAAATCTTCAAATAAAACTTTATCATTCAAATCAAATATATTAGATTTAAATTCATTATTTAAACGATAACAAATTTTCTTTTCATTAATATTAAATATAGATGAATTTGAAATATTACATCTTCCATTTCCAGAAACCAGAATTCTTTTACCATAATCCTTTGTATCAGTGATTATAATTATATCATCATCAGTATACTTTAATTTGCTATATACAAAAGCCAATCCAGAAACACCAAGACCTACAACTGTACTTATCACTTAAATAACTCCGCTTCAACAGCACCACTTCCTTCGATTAAATCAAGTTCCACAGATCCATTTTTAATTTTTAAGAGCGATGGCGTGAATTTTATTGTAATATCCCTATAATCAGTTATCCCCTTATATCCTTCTTCTCTTTTTTCACCTATTATTTCACTCACAATATCTAAATTTACCAAATAGAGTTTTGTATTATCGCTTTCAAGATAGAAGAAAATTGCTTGTGATATAGATTTACATGCAGCACAAGACTTTGTGTAATAATAAACATAATATTCTTCTTCTGGTCTATTCAATTGTTCACTGGCACTATTAATCGTATTTTCTTTATAATCAGCATAATCCTTAAGTCTCAAACTCTCTTTAATAACCGTATCTTCAGCTGTAGAAGACTTAACTTTCTTGTTATCAATCAATAATAAGGTTCCAGAAGTTTTAACAATAAGATCATTGTAATTATCAATATCTGTAAAAGAATCAGGTTCTTTTTCATCGGAACTAAACAAACTATTTATACTAGCAAAATATATTGGAACACTATATTTACTACCACCAATATCATTAATATCCGCATAATCAAACAAAGTCGGTTTCAATTCATTGCACTTCTTATCATTCAAGTAATAAAAAATATAATATCTATCAAATGATCTATTCAACTGGTCTTCTTTTTTCGATATAGTCAAATAATCAGAATACTTTTTTTGATCAGCCACAACAACATCGGCTATACACAAAGAAACACCAGCAATAATCAAAAAAGCACAAATTATATAATAAACCATCCTAGCCTTAAACAACTCTTTAAAATTATATGGTTTAGTTTTCTTTATTGAACTATCTTGACTAAATATCGTTCCGTTATTATTTTCTTCATTCATAAATATAAGTCTACAATAAGTTAATATAATTATCAAGTATAACATAAGTTGAAATTCACTCCCCTCGCCACCACTAACTCCCACACCTCCGAGGGAGCTTCCCCCGGAAGCGGACGAGGAGGTGTGGGAGGAAGTGG
>CAOSOP010000029.1 GCA_948525355.1 uncultured Bacilli bacterium
CCACCCCCGAGGACGTGACCCCCGGGAACGGCCGAGGGGGTGGAATAGGAGGTGGAGGCGCGCCACTCCGTTATGTATTCACCGCTCAAACGATAGCCATGTTCCAAACTTATACTTCAACAGAGACACAATATAGTCTTTTGCAAATCGCAAACGGAAACAACTTGTATCACAAGTTAGAAGTTGTTTCTGGCTTAAATCTCTTTAATGTAAGCACTGGAATGTGCTACACCAATGCTCTTGATAGGAATCCGAAATACAATATAATGTTCATTTTACCTACGCTTCAAACTCTTTCAATAAGGTGGATCTACGACGCAGAAAACGCCACAAACCAGGTAAAAATCGACCCAAATACCTGGCCCCAAAACAGCCCACAAAAAGGCTTATTGTATACTAGTTTAATAATTGATATACTATAAGAGGTAATAATTATGATAGTTTTAACGGGTGCAAGTGCTTCAGGAAAAACAGAAGTTGCTAAACTTCTATTCATTAAATATGATATTAAAAAGGTTATAACTCACACTACTAGGCCAATAAGGCTTGGTGAAAAACGTGGAGTTGACTATCATTTTGTTGATGTTGAAAAATTTAAAGAAATGATTGCAGGCGAAAAATTTGTCGAGCATATTGAGTATAATGGGAACTATTATGGAACTAGTAAAAAAGAGATTTCCGATGATAAAGCTGTAATTGTAGATCCTAATGGTGTTAAGGCTTTGCAGAAGCTTTGCGATAATCGCATAGTTTTCTTTAGGCTTATTGCATCGGATACAACAAGATTTAATCGTATGCTTGTTAGAGGTGATTCTTTGGAAATGATTAAAAAAAGAATTGCAAACGATAAAATATGCTTTTCTGATGACCAATATGAAAAAATCGATTATACTATCGATACTGATAAATATACTATTGAAGAAGTAACCGATATGATTTATTCACTTTATCAAAAGAAAATAAGTTATAAGGCATAATCTTCTGAACCACTAATCTGTACATTTGCGTACTTATATAATGTATAAATTCTGATTGCTGCAGCTATAAGAACTACGGCCGCTGCAATAGTAAAATCTAAACGTGCCATGCTCTTTTCTTCTTGATAATCTTTGTATGCTGAATACAAAAAATATACTCCTGCGATAAAGAATACCCAAGCGCCAAACAATGCGCGTTTTCTTATACTCTGCTCCACATCATTAGGAAGCTTATCATATCCTTTTTTGATGTATTCTTTATTCTCACTATTGATACCTATGGATATAAACAAAACAACAATGATTAAAACCAATAGAAAATTCTCAATGTTAATTCTTTGTACCTTTGATTTTCTTTCATCATGATTCATTATTTCTTATCATATTAAGCCGCGTATCAAGCTTTTTAATATCACTTTCATCTTTATAAGTCATGGATGCTCTTAAATAGTTTTGACCATTAACAACATATGGAATAAATATCAAAGAGTATTCGCTCTTAAGTTTCAAAGCTACTTCCATAGCATCCTGTCCTAATTTGCTCATCCATTCTGGCATTTTAAAAAAGGCGTAAAAAGTTGAATCTATTTCATCTAAATATATATCGTACTTACTAACAACTGATTTAAATTGATAATAGCGTCTATAATACTTCATCTTCTGATAATTCGTATCGTTATCATTCAGTAAAGCAGCATAAGTTTTTAAAAAAGGTCGTGCCTGTCCTGAGTCATATTGATCTTGAAGTATTTTAAACTTTTTAATCAAATCTTTGTCACCAGCAATTATACCTACACGAAGTCCTGTTAAACCAAAAGATTTGCTCGCTGAGTATAACTCTAATTTTCCCTTAAGCCCTTGTGAAAGAAGCGATATCGGCTTTGAAAAATAGGAATAATCAATATACGCTCCATCATTAATAATAATGCTATTATGCTTTTTCGCATACTCTTCTAATTCGACATAAAAACTATTGGTCACACTTTTGCCTGTTGGATTATTCGGATAGTTTAATTCGATAATTTGGTAGCCTTTTTCTGAACTATTCAAATAATCAATAAGTGTCTTTTCATTATCTAAAAGATTATATTCATCGATTCGGCCATTCATTAATTCTGCTGAACGCTTGAATATATTATAACCTGGAGAAGTGACTAAGACATTTGAATAAGAATCTACAAGCAAAATGGCCAAGAGGTTTAGAGCGGATTTTATACCCATCGTAATCGCAATATTCTCTTCTTTTAATTCAACGCCATAATTTCTTTTAGCATATGAAGAGAAGGCTTCTACCAATTCAGGACATATATTATCAGAATAACCTAATGACTCATTTGTATTAAGTTCTTTGTAGATTAAATCTACTGTCGATTTATTTAATAAAGATGTATCTTCTCCGATTCCAAAGTTTAGTACTTCATATTTAGAAGAAGTTTTTGCTTGTGACATTTTGATAAATCTACTTGATAAGTCTGTCCTCATTCTTTTTGGCAAACGATACTCACTCATTGTATAGTTCTCCCGAATACACTATCTTTCCACTTCCACGCAAGACGTACTCATTATCTTCTTCTTTAACTTCAATCATTCCACCCATGGTTTTAAAAAGCACGCGTGTTCCACAGCAATTTAAATGTCTGAGGTAAGCAAAACACGATATACATCCAGTTCCACATGATTTGGTAAAACCAACACCATTTTCTAAAGAAACCATTAAATAAACATCGTCGATACTCTTCTGCAACTCATGAATATTAATCGGTCCATCTAAAACTTTTTGCATATCGATCATTGATGATGGATTGATTGAATCAACGATTTTGATCAAATGCATATTTTTAGAATCAACCATTCCTGTAGTTGATGAAGAGAAAATAATCTTCGGTTTATCAAAATAAACGCTATATGTTCCATCTTCATTAGCCTTAGTCCTATAATATCCGCCATCAGTTAAGAACCTAAAATCTAATTCTTCTGAATTCATTATTTCTTTAAAGAAAATAGTTGCAGCAATTAACCCATTTCCACACATCTTAGCTCTGCTTCCATCTTTATTATAAATTATGAAATTCGCAGTTGCTGATTTTGAAGGACAAAGTATAATCAAGCCGTCTACATCCTCAAGTATACTTCGATATGAAGTTACATCGAAATCTTCACGATCCCTAATGACAATAAATGTATTTCCACTGCAGTCAATTTTATAAAACATTTTTCTTCTCCTTATATAGCTTATAAAGTCTATACGAATTTAACGCAGCTCCAACCGTTAAATTATTGCTCATGAGTGTTATAGTAAATCCATACGGACAAAACGGATCCTTGCGAAGTTTTGTTGCATATACATGTTCACTATCACTTATTGCATCTTCTATAGTCAATAAATCTTTATAAACTATATCAGTATCTAAATCGATCAATCGCCTTATTCTCTGTAAATTAACTTCTTCCTTTAAAGTAATATGAAGTATCGCAGTATGCCCATATGTTATCGGAACTCTTATACAAGTCGCATCCAACTCAAAGTTTTCATCAATGACTTTTTTTAGTTCCATAACTATTTTATTCTCTTCATGGGTTTTCAAGTTTTCTTCAGTTTGACCAACATATGGAACAATATTATCATACATTCTGATAAGTCTTCCACCAAGTTCAAACTGTGGCATAATATGCTTATTCAAATATTCGTAATCGCTCCTCTCTTTATCTAGCTTTGCTAAAGCCTTATCACCCATACCAGATACAGACTGAAGCGATGTCATAATAGTTTTAGATATTGGCATACTTTTGTGCAGAGGGTATAAAAGATTTAAAATCATTATACTAACACAGTTAGGATTTGACACAATAGATACTTCACTATTAAATAAACTATCATTAACTCCAGCAGCAATTAGTGGAACAAGCTTTGATTGTCTAAATGCTTCACTATTATCAATTAAAAGATTTGCTTTGATATTTTCATAACTTTCTTTAATTCGTTTTTCATCGGTTGCACCAAAAACTACATCAAATGAATATTCATTCAATTTATCATAACTTATACTCTTATAAACTTTGTCACCAATTTTTACCTCTCGCTCACTGCTGCCAAAAAACAAAAATTCCTCATCAGTTAAATATTCAGCAATTTTTCTTGCGACAAGCCCAGTTCCTAATATACCAATCATAATATCCACCTCTATTTAAACTCTATGCGTAACAAGAAATTTAATGAAAGCATATTATAAGTATGCGTGCCTTCATTCCCCTAAGAGTTAACGAAAAAAAGTATGAAATATACTCTCGCTATAAACATTTTCTAAAAGATTTAGGCTATGAAACATTTTTTGGAACGACCATAAATAAAGATGATATTTCATTTTTCGACATTTTGCTTTTACCTGGTGGAGGAGATATTTACGACGACCATTTAACTGACATTTATGATTTATCATCATTTAATACTTTCTATAACAATAAAAAGAAAATATTAGGAATCTGCCGAGGAATACAAGTAATAAACTTTGCATTAGGTGGTACGCTTAAAAATATTAAAAACCATGAGAACACAAGGCACAAACTAAAAAAATTGCATGTAAAAACTAATTCCTATCATCACCAAGCAATCGATAGACTGAGCAAAGATCTAAGTGCTATAGATTTTTCTTCTGATGGAATAATAGAAATTGTAAGTGGTAAAAACATTCTTGCTTTTCAATTTCATCCTGAACTTGAAGATGAGAAAAAAAGAAAGTTTTGGATCAATTATATAAATAAAAACTTAATTAATACCTAATATCTTTTTATAAAGAGTTATATATGAAACAACTGTATCATTCCAGCTAGATTTATAATTCATCGCATTTTTAATTAGTTTTTTTAAAGTGGATTTGTCATTATAAACTATAAATGCCAAATCAATAGCCTTGACAAACTCTTCTTCTTTAGATATGTCAAACACAATTCCATCAGCCTTATTTATTGCCTTTTCTTTTCTATAAGGGACAACTGTGTCGACAAGTCCTCCAACATTTGAAACGATTGGAATAGTACCATATCTTTTAGCGACTAATTGTGATAAGCCACAAGGTTCATATCTTGATGGCATGAGGAGAAAATCACACGAAGCATAAATCTTGTGGGCAAAAGAATTAGAATAACCACAA
Source organism: uncultured Bacilli bacterium (assembly GCA_948525355.1). Taxonomy (GTDB): domain Bacteria; phylum Bacillota_I; class Bacilli_A; order RFN20; family CAG-288; genus CAG-345. The sequence goes on from CAOSOP010000029.1 coordinate 5,126, forward strand.
TAATAAAATATATTCTTCGGATATTTCTTACTCAATCCTTCAATTATTCTTTCATACTGAGGTTGTCCACTTCCAAGAACTATTAGCTTAGCATTTTCCTTTATTATTTTATCAATAACTAAAGGAAGTATATCCAATCCCTTTTGTTCTGTAAGTCGAGAAATTATTCCAAATACAGCACCATCTTTTTTAAATCTAATACTATCTAGTAAAAAATCCTGGTTCATTTGTTTTTCAGGAAAAACTGTAGTTAAATCATATGGATATTCTATATACTCATCGCTTGCTGGGTTAAATTCTTCATAATCTAGACCATTAGTTATACCCACAAAGTTCTTTTTTCTTAGTTTTATTATATGACCCAGCCCATTAAAACTAACTAAATCATTTAACAATTCCTTCGCATGAGTTTTACTAACAGTTGTTAAAACATCACAAGTTACGATTCCTGTTTTTAAACAAGAAAAATAATCATGAAATCTACATGTGCCATTTTCAAAATATTCATAAGGCAAATTAAAATAGTCATAGAGCGCACCACTATGCGAGCTACCCTGAAAAGCAGGATTATGAATTGTCAAAATAGTTTTAAAATTCAAATTATTATGTTTAAGCAAAAGTGGAATCATCGCTGTTTCCCAGTCATGAACCGAAACAATATCTGGCCTGATGTTCAGCCTCTTAATCATTTCTATATACGATAAATTAAAGAATGCAAATCTTTCAATTTCATCGTCGTATCCATAGATTTTTTCTCTTTTAAAATAATAGTCATTGCCAATAAAAAAGTAATCAACACCATTGATGTTTGTGCGATAAATATCCGCAACCAGTTGTCTCCAATTCATTGTAATTGGTAAAGAACATACTTTTTCAAAACTTGAAAAATCGATATCCGAATATAAAGGAGAAACCACTATAGAAGAAATCTCCTTTTTACATAACGCTGAAGATAGACCAAAAATGACATCAGCTAAACCACCCGTTTTTGAAAACGGCAATGCTTCACTTGTAACAAAATGTATTTTCATCAAACAATATCCTCTCTTTTTATAAAGACTGGATCACTAGATGTTCCTATTAATTCTTTAATAAATATTATCTTTGCTTGCTTATCAACAATAACATAATCTAGATTACAATCTTCACCAACTTCACAGTCCGTCAAAATTATTGAATTATTAATCCTAGCACCTTTTCTAATTTTAACATTACGACCGATGATTGAATTGGTAACTGTACCATCAATCTTAGCTCCATTAGCGATAAATGAATTTGATACCTTGGCATTTTTTCCATATATAGTTGGAGGAGTATCATAGGTTTTAGTATAAATAGGCCATAAGTCAGTGAATAAGTTTGAGCAAATCTCAGGCTTTAACAACTCCAATGACTGCGTTAAATAAGACGATAAAGAGTCGAAATATGTGACATATCCTTCAAAAGGAAGTGCCGTAATCTTTTCTTGTTTAACTATATTATTAGTTATAATATCTCTTAGTGAAAAGAAAGCAGATGTGTCCCTTGCTTGATTTATCATTTCACAGAGGTAGTCCTTATCGACAATTACTGAACTTATCGATATATCTGCATAATCTTCCGTTCCCCTATTGCTCTTAATGGATTTAACGATACCATCTTCAATAGATAAGACATCACGATCAATAAAGTGATTTCTTGCATTTTTAATCGGTGCATAGATCATCGAAATTTTGTTTCCAGAAGCATGATGTTTAGCAATATAATCGCGATAGTCAATTTTTGCGATAATAGAAGAAACAGAAATGACCACCGTTTTTGCATTACTTCTTTCTAATAACCACTTGTTCTCTAACAAATTATTAACATCGTGATTATAACCAAGATTATGAGAATAAGGTTCATCATATAAAAGCGTTATCGAGCCTAATTTCGTATTTCCATTAAATGCATGTCCAGAACCAAGATGCTGAATTAAAGAACGCAGATGATCTCTAACAAGAATTCCAACTTCATCTATATTTGAATTAGCAAAATTAGACAAAGCAAAGTCCATAAAAGCATATCTTCCTAAAAATGATGTTGATGCTATGCAACGTTTTTGAGTTAATGCGCCTAAATCTCTATCAGAATGAAGATCAAGCAATCCTAATACCTTTTCCATATTTCCCTCACTTATTTATCAATGTAATGTCATTCTCATCACCGATAAAACTGCTCTTAATATCAAGTTCTGGTCCAACAATAACATTTTTTAGTTTTGTATTCTTACGAATAACAGTTGCAGGCATTACTACCGAATCTTTAACAACCGCTCCATCTTCGATAATAACATCATTAAAAATGACAGAATTTGCAACAGTCCCATATATTTTAGCACCTTGATTAATTAAACTAGAAGAAATACTTGCATTCGGACCAATATATTGTGGTGTCGAATGAGTATCTTCCGAAAAAACTTTTCCAGTCGGTCCAAACAAATTTATTGGAGAATCACCTTTAATCAAGTCCATGTTAGCTTCCCATAAAGACTGTATAGTCCCTACATCTTTCCAATAACCTTCAAATCTATGAATATATAATTTCTTATTCTTTCGCAAAAGATTCGGAATTATATTCTTTCCAAAGTCATGATCCGTATCCTGCTTTGCATCACTCTTTAATTCATCTTTAAGAAGTTTGTAATTAAAAAGATATATTCCCATTGATGCTAAAGTGGACTTTGGATGTTTCGGTTTTTCAACAAAACTGACGATTCTATCAGATTCATCTACTTCAAGAATACCAAATCTTCTTGCTTCATCTATATTTACATTTAAAGCAGCAATCGTAACATCAGCATTATTTGATCGATGAGTACTTATCATTTCCTGAAAATTCATCTTATATATATGATCTCCAGAAAGTATCAAAACAAGATCAGGATTTAATTCATCAAGCCAATCGAGGTTTTGATAAATTGCATCTGCTGTGCCTTTATACCAGTTTGCACCATCTTCGGTTTGCATAGGTGGAAGAATAGAAGTCAATGAACGATTTCCATCAATTCCCCATTTACTTCCGTTTCCAATATAAGTATTTAACTTTGTGCTCTCATATTGTGTCATTATTCCAACAGTATTAATGTTAGAATTGGCAACATTCGATAATACAAAATCAATAATCCTATATTTGGCACCATAGAATACCGCTGGTTTCGCATTTTTCCTCGTAAGAGATTCAAGTCTAGTACCTTTACCACCGGCCAATATCATTGCCACAATTTTGCTTCGTTTCATTATATCTCCTTTCCATTTAAAGAAAAAAGTCGCATAATTGCGACTTTTATCTTTCAATCTCGTCAATTAATAACGAATTATCGTTCACAAGAAGCTTACCAACATTGCTGTATACTTGATGCAATGCTACAAGTGCTAACGCCTGTTCAGAAATGAATTCAGCAGTAACTTTCTCTTTAAGCTGTCTAATTAAATTCAATTTAAATCCATCAATGAAAACTGTATATCTATCATCAGCCAATGTGACAACAATGCTTGAAGACAAGAAGTGTTGCATATTGAAAATATTTTGAGCTAATTCAAGATCAATAACACGATAGATTCTTTGATCTAATGTTGAATAGCATATGAATCTTGATAAAAGATTATTATCAGCAAATCCATATTTTTCTAAATTCTCACCTTTGTAATCACTAACTAATGAACGACCATAATTACGGAGTTGTAAGAAGCCGTTAATCTTACTTGATTCTAAGTTTGTTGTTAACAAGAAACCATTTCTCTTTTTATTGTTATATGTGTATTCAACTTGAACACCATCCCATGTAAGAGAATCATCACCACCAGTAATTGAAGATAATGCTGTACTATCAACTGTTCCAGCAAGTTTCAAATCTTCTTTAACAGCATCACTAGTTATAATTGAACGATCCTTCTTGCCATGAACAACCAATTCACATTTATGTTCACTGATCTTATTTTGAATGACCTTAACATAAAGCTTTTGATATTTCTTATTAAGTTTGCGTCCGTGTAAAACTCCATAAAGGATGCTTACAACAAATGCAAGAACGATAACTGAAACAAGAATAATGAAACGATATAATGTATCACCCTTGAAATATTCAGCTGCTGAAGTTCCTTGGAATATTGCGATGATGGAAACATCAGTTTTGAAATAAGGCAATGATTTTAAGAAACTTAAGTTCTTAACCATCCAATCCAATCCCTCTTTACCTGCATAACCATGATATCCAGCGTATAGGAATACATAGATAAATGCTAACACAGGCAATAAGAAAAACATTAAAATCGAACCAATAACATTATTTCGACGATACTTTTTACGCTTTTTAACTAATAGTTCAGGCGTATAATCAATAAGTTTTTTTGCCATAAATACCTCTCTTTTTAGTACTATATACTATTTTACAACCTTAAATATAATTTTACAATGTCATTTTGATTAAAAGGCCTAAAATCACACATTTTTTGTGTTTTTTGCAAGAGGCCATATTGGGTTTTCATCATGGAATATTAGTAGTGAAGAATATAGTATCGGAATGATAAATAAAGGAAACAACCCATTAACAAAGATTGAAGTTGCTTCTATGCTAAACATCGCTAACCAAACGGCTGAAATGCTCTTCTACAACCAAGAAAACTGCCCTGAAAAATATGCTCCAAAGGTGTACTTCAGTACGCTACAAACTATTGCAACGAACTGGATTTATAACGACGAAGATAGCTGGAAAAACACGCAAAAAATGGATTGGCCACAAGCTTTTCAAGGAGGGCAAAAAGGCGAAGCCAACATATTATTATCAATAATAACTATAAATATTGAAGCATGCAACTTTCGTATTTAAAAAGTTGTCTTAAAAAAGGAAACAAATAATGACATTAACTTTTGAAACTAGCAAAAACCGAACTAAAAAATAAGTTCGTATTTATTTTGATTATAAATTATAGTTCATTCGCTAAATGTAATGCAATGTTGAAATTCTCAAAATTGTGGTTTGCACTGTGTAGGTTGCTATCAGTCCATTCTGGAGAATCCAAAAGGTCGCCACTCACAAAAAAATAATACAATTCTAAATTTCTTAAATCGCATACAGCCTGCATTGCAGAGCATTCCATATCGACAGCAATACAACCTTCAGATTTTCTTTTATTAAAATTATTTTTTGTTTCTC
>CAOSOP010000030.1 GCA_948525355.1 uncultured Bacilli bacterium
TACTGCTCAAACCATCGCAATACAATGGAACTTTGACCTCCAAAACATCGAAAAATACCCCGAAATTTGGCCAGAAAAGAAGCCGCAAAAAGGCGAAGCAAAAATAGTGTATAAAGATTTAAGCAGTATCACAAATTATTATTATGACCAAAAAACTTATCAAAGTAGGAATTATAATATGCCTTTTAATCATATCACCTTTCCTTATATTTAATGGTGTGTGCTTTATGCTCGGCGGACTTTCGCCAACTATGCCTGGATATTTGGAAGTTGTCACCAATGATAAATCAACTATGGTTTTTAAGTCATATGAAGTTGATTATATTACAATTGATAAACTGCCAGAACATGCAAAGACATATATTGTCGGACTTGAAGATCAAAACTTTTATAAACATAACGGATATGATTTTAAAAGAATAGTTAAAAGTTTTATTCAAAATTCAAATGCCAATGAAATCGTATCTGGCGGTTCTACGATTACTCAACAATTAGCTAGAATACTCTATTTAAATAATGAAAAGAGTTATAAAAGGAAAATACTTGAACTAGTCTATGCAAGAAGATTAGAAAATGGTTTATCAAAAAATAAAATATTGGAATTATATCTAAACGAAGTTTTCTTTGGTGATAATCTTTATGGAATAAATTCTGCTGCAAAAAGTTATTTTAATAAATCTGCCGATGAATTAACAAAACCTGAAACACTTCTTCTCTATTCTATTCTTCCTGCCCCAAATCTATATTCTCCAAGAGTTAATTTAGAACTATCAAAAGAAATATATTTTAAGGCAGCAAAAAATCTAATTTATAGAAAGATTATAGATGAACTTGAATTCAACGAACTAATTACAAACTATCCAGATTTTATATTTGAAAACACGATTAGAAACGATACATCTTGGTATAACCAAAGTATTTATGAACAGTTGAGGCTGTCAAATGTTGATATCGATAAGAATAATATTACTATTTCTAGTCTTCAAGATCAATTTGTACAAAGTATTCTTGAAGAAGTTGTGAAAGAATTTAATTATGAAGAAAAAACAGATATAGGAATAGTTGTTTTAGAACCAAGCACTGGAAATGTTTTAGGAATTATCGGTGGCAAGGAAAAAGATGATTTTAATCGAGTTATTCTTACTAAAAAAGCTATTGGATCAACTGTCAAACCAATACTATATACTTTGGCACTAGAAAATGGCTTTACTCCTTCATCCTCTTTCACATCAGAACCTGTGTCATTTTATCTCGATGATGATATTGTTTATTCTCCTTCAAACAACAACAATCTCTACGCAAATAGAAAAATAAATATGGTTGAAGCATTAGCTTTATCCGACAATATATATGCAACAAAAACTCTTTTGCTTCTAGGAACTAAATCACTAACAAATAAATTAAGTCATATCGGTATAAAAATTGATTCAAATATTACTAATGCATTAGGTTCATTTTCATTAACTCTTCTTCAATTGGCATCAATTTATAATGCATTAGCAAATAATGGAATATATAATAGTCCAAAGTTTTTTTCTTCATATAAAATCAACGATAAAATCTATAATAATGCACAAAAGAAATTTCAACTATTCGATGAAAGAGAATCACGAATAATGAGCTATATGCTTTTATCAACTCAAGACAAAGCGCTCAAAACATATTCCACACCAACCATGCTTTATAATAAACCAGAAAAAAGATTTGGAATTAAAACTGGTACAACAGAAAGTTCAAGCTTTGCTGTTGGATATAATCCATTCTACACTATTGCAATATATGTTGGCACAGATGATAATAGCAAACTATTTCAAAGCAGCATAAGCCGAGTTATGTTTAAAAAAATAGCTGACAAATTAATGGAACATAAAAAAGATATTTATTTTTCAACTCATGATTTAAAACCATTTATTCTTTTAAATCAACAGACTAATACGCAAAGTTTTACTTACTACAAATAAGACAATTAGCCAAACAGCCTACAGCTTCTTCTTTACCAATTTCTCCGCAACCTTCAAGTGTTCCAGCATGAACTGAAACAGAATCCAAGTCTATATTCATCATATGAGCGATGTTTTCCTTTATCAACTCTTTATAATGCTTTAATTTAGGTTTTTCCATAAAAATATGCAAACAAACATTGCTTATTGAATAACCATATTCAATAACCTTATTTAATGCAAAATTTAAGATTTCTTTTGAACTTATTCCCTTAATCGATTCATCATTTGGACTGAAATATGTTCCTAAATCACCAAGGCCTAAAGAAGAAAGCAATGATTCGGATAAAGCGTGTAACACAACATCTCCATCACTATGCGCAATTAAAGAGTATCCAGCAGGAATATTAACTCCTCCAAGAACTATTTCCTTTCCACTTTTATCTATACGATGAATATCAAAAGATATGCCAGTTTTTATTTTCATACATTAAACCTTATAAACATAATATCGCCATCTCTTACAGTATAATCCTTACCAACAGTTTGTATTCTACCAATTTGGCGTAATTCCAACTCACTTTGATGCTCCATAATATCACTATAATTATATACTTCAGCTTTAATAAATCCTTTTTCAAAGTCAGAATGGATGATTCCAGCACAAGCTGGAGCTTTCATTCCATCAATAAAAGTCCAAGCTCTAACTTCATCTGCACCAACAGTGAAAAATGTTTTTAATCCTAATATATCATAAGCAGCTTTAGCCAATTCATCTAATCCTGAAGAAGAAGCACCAATCATTTCTAAATACTCTTTTTTATCCTCTTCACCAAGTCTAGATAAATCTTCCTCAACCTTAGCCGAAATAGGAATCGCTAAAGCGTTATCCTTTTTTGCATATTCAACCAATTTGCAAAAGTTCTTATCATCCATCGGACAAGCATAATTATCTTCTTTTATATTTCCAACATAAATAACAGGTTTTAGTGTAAGTAAGTTAAAAGAAGCAGCAAGCTTTATTTCCTCTTTATCACTCAAAAAATCAGAACCTAACCACTCCCCATTATTTAATTTTTTTAGTAATTTATCAATTAAGTTCTTTTCTGCAACCGAATCTCTATCTAAAGACATCTGTGCCTTTTTTATAACCTTCTGCAATCTTTTATTAAGAAGTTCCACATCCGAAAGTATCAATTCAAGCTTAATTGTTTCAACGTCGCGTATTGGATCAACAGAGCCATCGACATGAATTATATCCGAATTATCAAAACATCTAACAACATGGATAATTGCATCAACATTTCTAATATTTCCTAAGAACTGATTTCCAAGTCCTTCACCACGGCTAGCGCCTTTAACCAAACCGGCAATATCAGTAAACTCAAATGTAGCTTTAACCTGCTTTTTAGGATTAAATATATTAACCAAATCATCAAATCTTTTATCAACAACCGGTACAATTCCACTATTAGGATCGATAGTTGCAAATGGATAGTTTTCTGCAATTACAGTTGACTTAGTAATAGCATTAAATAATGTAGATTTTCCAACATTTGGAAGTCCAACAATTCCAGCTTTTAAAGACATAATAAACCTCCTAGAATTAACTTATTTATTATAGCATAACTACATATATAATTTCCAAATCAATCTCGCCCCCACTTCCTACACCGCTCCCGAATCCGTAGCCGTAGGCGGAGGAGGAGGGAGCGGTGTAGGAAAAGGGGCGCCGCTACGATATGTCTACACAGCACGTGGTTACGGATCATTTGGATCATGGAGTCCAAGTGGTTATGAATATTCAATGTTTTCGATAATATCAGGAAGCAACCCATTAAGTAAATTAGAAGTTGTTTCTTTGCTTAACATCCCATCACAAGCGCATGAAATGTACTATTATAACACTGTTTCATGCCCAGCAAAATACAATCCAAAAGTCTACTTAGGCACTACGCAAACCATCGCAATACAATGGAACTTTGACCGTCAAAAGGGTATAAATCACCCCTCAAATTGGCCCCAAAGCTATCAACAAGGGTCACAAAAAGGCGAAGCAATTAAGATAGAATGGTATAAATACGAATGTAGTGCTATTACCAAATCCATAAATAATAATCATATTATTAAAAATATAATGTTTTACATTTACTAAAGATTTTTTTCAAAGATAATTATTTACTCTTGTAAAATAAAATGATTGTATTATGTGTTTATCTTATGTGGCATAGATTAACATTTATTCCAAACACATGCCACAATGAATAAAAAGAAACGTTTTATAGAAAAGGAGTTCAAAATGATATATTCAAATTGGTTATACGAATGGCTAGAAAATTATGTCAAGACTACAAATAAACAAAGAACTTATGATAGATATTATCAAATCATAAATACGCATATTATAAAAGAACTTGGTCATTATAGACTTGATGATTTATCTGCTCTTATATTGCAAAAGTATGTTTCGTGCTTACTTACAAATGGCAATAAAAGAACAGGGGTCCCGCTTTCAGCAAATTCTGTTAATAGCATTATTTCAATTATTCAATCTTCACTTAAGGTTGCAAATATGTTAGGTCTTGTAAAGGAGTATTGTGCTGGAAAGATTGTACGCCCAAAAATAAAGGAAAAACAAGTTCTCTGCTTTAGTATTCAAGAGCAAAAGCAAATTGAACATTATGTTTTATCTAGTAATAAGAAAAAATTATACGGAATCATTATCTGTCTTTATGCAGGCCTCCGCATAGGTGAATTGCTCGCTCTTACATGGGATGATATAGATTTAATAAGAGGCATTATGTATATTTCTAAAACTGCTTATGATACGAAAAATGGTAGATGTATTGATTCTCCTAAAACAATAACTTCTGTGCGTATAATTCCATTACCTAAACAATTATTATCTATCTTAAAAGAATTAAAAAAAAGTAATAGATCTAATTGGGTTATTGTAGATAATGAAAGCAAAATAATTTCAGTTAGAAGCTATCAACGTAGTTTTGAATTATTACTTAAAAAGTTAAAAATTGAACACAAGGGATTTCATGCACTCCGACATACTTTTGCAACTCGAGCACTCGAATGTGGTATGGATATAAAAAGTCTGTCTGAGATTTTAGGACATAAAAACACGAATACAACTTTAAATAGATATGTTCATTCACTCTTAGAGCATAAGCAAGATATGATGAATAAACTTGGAAAACTGCTATAAAAAGTGTTCATCAAATAGTTTAATCGGTGGACATCCTGTATTTATTAGTGTAACAAAATTAATATAAAATTGCAAATATCTTACAATATTTAACAAATATGTACATTAAAAAATGTCTTCTGATACTTTTATAAAACAGAAATGTTTTAGCTGTTCATCAACTAAACTATTTGATGAACAAATACTTTGCTCGGCGTTCATCGTATGGAGCAATATGCAAGTTAAAAGTAAAGAAAGAGTTAGAGATAATGGTGAAGTGTTTACGAACGAACGAGAAGTAAATGCTATGCTTGACCTTGTTAAACAAGAAACAGAAAGAATCGATAGTCGTTTTTTAGAACCTGCTTGCGGAAACGGTAATTTTTTGATTGAAATTTTAAGAAGAAAACTTGAAGTAGTTAAAACACGATATAAGAAGAGTCAGTGGGAATATGAAAAAAATGCTCTAATTGCTGTGATGTCTATTTATGGTGTTGATATCATGTCAGATAATGTAAATGAGTGTATTGAAAGATTGTTAAATCTATTTAAAGAGTATTACGAATCATTATTCAAAACAAGGACTAAATCAGACTATTTAAAAATAGCAAAATTTATTTTGACTAAAAACATTCTGTGCGGCAATGCACTTACAATGAAAGCAAATAATGAAAAACCAATTGTTTTCGCCGAATGGAGTTTTGTTAAAGGCAGTATGGTACAAAGACGAGATTTTTCTTATGAACAACTTATCACTCAAAGCGATAATGGTTCCTTATTTGGAGACTTTGTTGAAAAGCCCATTAAGACCTATCCTCTAACACATTATCAAGATTTAGTTAAGGAGAACACTTATGAGTAACAACACACATACACCAGATGTCTTAAATTGTTTAGCAAATTTAAGTTCTGATGAAGTTTTCACTTCACCAAAGATTGTAAATGAAATGCTAGACCTCTTACCACAAGAACTTTTTTCAGATCCGAGTACAACATTTTTAGATCCTTGCACAAAATCTGGTGTTTTTTTAAGGGAAATTGCAAAAAGGTTGCTCGTCGGACTTGAAAAGCAAATTCCAGATTTGCAAGAAAGAATAAATCATATCTTTACGAAACAACTTTATGGAATCGCAATAACAAAACTAACAAGTTTGCTTTCTCGTCGCAGCCTTTATTGTTCTAAAACTGCGGATGGAAAATATTCAATTTGTGATATATTTAAAGATTCTGACGGAAACATTCAGTTTAAAAATACAAAGCACACATTTAAAAACCATAAATGTATTTACTGCGGAGTTAGTGATGAAGTTGATGTTTATACACGAGATGATAGTTTAGAGTCGCACGCTTATGAATTTATACACAGCGACTCACCAAAGGAGTTTTTCAATATGAAATTTGATGTTATTATAGGCAATCCACCATATCAATTAGCAACTGGAGGTGCTCAGGCACAAGCCATTCCTCTATATCATAAATTTATTTTGCAAGCAAAACGAATGAAGCCGAGATATCTTTCTATGATCGTTCCTTCCCGTTGGTTCACTGGTGGATTTGGGCTTGATAGCTTCAGAGATGAAATGCTAAATGATAAAAGTTTGCGAATAATTCACGATTTTGTTAATGCTAGCGATTGCTTTACAGGTGTAGAAATCAAAGGTGGCGTAAACTATTTTTTATGGGATAGAGATAATAAAGGAAATTGCAAAGTGTTTACACATGAAAATGGTCAAATTGATTTTGCAGAAAGACCTTTATTGGAAGAAAATCAAGAAGTTTTTATAAGACAAAATAAAGCAATATCTATTTTAAGAAAAGTTTTAAGACAAAAAGAAAAAACATTTAATACAATTGTTAGCTCACAAAGACCTTTCGGTCTGCCAACAAATTTTGAGAATATATCAGACAATCATATTGAAAATGCTATAAAAGTTTATGCTAATAAGAAAATTGGATACTTATATAAGAATTTTATACTTACTAAAAAGGATGGCTTAGTAAATTGGAAACTTTTCACACCAAAAGCTGTTGGAAGTGGAAATAGTAAAACGGATTGGATAAAACCTATTTTAGGAGAACCTAATTCTGTTTGTACAGAAACTTATGTAATGATAGGGCCTTTCAAAAACAGAGATGAGGCAGAAAATGTTGCGCACTATATAAACACCAAATTCTTTCATTTCTTACTTTCTTTAAAGAAAAACACACAAGATTGTTTGCAAAAATCTTTTATTTTTATTCCAATACAAGATTTCTCAAAGCCTTGGACCGATAAAGAACTTTATGAAAAATACAATTTAACAAAAGACGAGATTGCTTTTATTGAAAATATGGTCCGTCCAGAAATAGGAGTTTAAGTATGAAAAATAAACGAATCAAAGAAATGCTCAATATATATTTCTTTAAAAAGAGGGATAACTAATGAATAAAGAATTTTTTCCAAGACAAATATATCCACAAGTATATGCCTATGAAGATAATAATCCAAATCATAAAGGACTATTAAAAGTTGGATACACAACAAAAAAGAATGTAGAAGAAAGAGTTGCTGCACAATTTCCAGTTGTCCAGCCTGATAAGCAACCATATAAAATCGTTTTTACAGAAAGTACAATGAGAGAAGATGGCAGTTATTTTAAAGACATCGCTGTTCATAAAAAACTAGAAGAATCTGGTTTTGATAATGTTGGTGGTGAATGGTATAGATGTAGTGCAGATGATGTTAAATATGCTGTTTTATCACTTAAAAACCGTATCGAAAATAAGGAACGAAGAACTGAAAATTTTAAACTTCGTCCCGAACAGCAAGAAGCGATTGATAAAACAATTGCATATTTTAGATCCATCAAAAACGAAAACGCTAAAATGATTCCACATTTTTTATGGAATGCAAAAATGCGTTTTGGTAAGACTTTTACAACCTACGAACTTGCGAAAACTATGGAATTTAGTAAAATTTTAATCCTCACTTTTAAACCTGCAGTTGAGAGTTCTTGGGAAGCTGACTTAAATAGCCATTTAGATTTTGAAGGTTGGCAATTTATATCTCGTCATACAAAAGTAAAATTTGAAAATCTAGATAAAAATAGACCTATTGTTTGCTTTGGTTCATTTCAAGACTATTTAGGACTTAAAGATGGAATGATTAAGCCTAAAAATGAATGGGTTCACACAACAAACTGGGATTTGGTTGTTTTTGACGAATATCATTTTGGGGCTTGGAGAGATAACGCAAAAGATTTGTTTGAAAAAGAGGATTTCGATAAAGATATTTCTAACAAGATTTTTGATGATAACCAGAATGCAAATGATATGGAACAAATTATGCCAATAACAACAAGTTTTTACTTATATCTATCTGGCACACCATTTAGAGCAATTGCAAATGGTGAATTTGTGGAAGAACAAATATTCAACTGGACATATTCAGATGAACAACAAGCAAAAGAAAGCTGGCAAGGCGAAAACAATCCTTATGCAAGTTTACCAAGAATGGTTTTAATGACCTATCAACTTCCAGAAAGTATAAGAGAAATAGCTCTTAAAGGAGAATATAACGAATTTGATCTAAACACATTTTTCTCCGCAAAAGGTGAATATGAAACTGCAGAATTTATATATAAAGAAGAAGTACAAAAATGGCTCGACCTTATTCGTGGAAGTTACCTTGAAACAACAGTTGACAATCTTAAACAAGGTGCAGAAAAAGCAATCTTACCTTTCACAGCAAATAAGGCTAACTTACAAGAAGTTTTGCAACATACATTTTGGTTTTTGCCAAATGTTGCTAGTTGCTATGCAATGTATAACCTTTTACATGAAAAACAAAACCTGTTTTATCAAGGTTATGGTATTGTTGTTGTAGCTGGAACTCGTGCGGGAATCGGTCTTGATGCACTTAATCCAGTAAAGAAAAAAATGACAAGTAATCCGCTAAATACTAAGACAATAACTCTATCCTGTGGAAAACTTACAACCGGAGTTACGGTTAAACCTTGGACTGGCATTTTTATGCTTAGAAACCTATCAAGTCCAGAAACATATTTTCAAGCCGCTTTTCGTGTCCAATCACCTTGGACGCTTAAAAACCCAACTGGGCTTAATCCAAATGAAGATGAAATAATTAAAAAGGAGTGCTATATTTTTGACTTTGCACCAGATCGTGCTTTAAGACAGATTGAAGAGTATTCTTGCAGATTAAATATTGATGATGTAAACCCAGAACAAAAAGTGGCAGAGTTTATACAGTTTTTACCAGTACTATCATACGATGGAATGACAATGAAAAATATAAGTCCTGGTGAACTATTAGATATTGCAACAAGCGGAACGACTGCAACACTTCTTGCTCGCAGATGGGAAAGTGCTTGTCTTGTAAATGTTGACAATATTACTCTTGGAAGGTTAATCGAAAATGAAAAAGCACTTAATGCTTTAATGAGCATCGAAGGATTTAGAAACCTTAACATACGAAGTGATATAGAAATTATTGTAAATAAATCTGATGCAATTAAGAAGATAAAAAAAGATGCTGCAAACGAAAGAAGAGATTTAACAAACGAGGAAAAGAAAGAAATATCTGAAGAAGAAAAAGAATACAAATCTAAAAGAAAACAGATTCAAGAAAAACTTATCAAGTTTGCTACAAGAATACCAATATTTATGTATCTAACAGATTTTCGTGAACAGGTTTTAAAAGATGTCATAACACAACTTGAGCCAGGATTATTCAAAAGAGTTACTGGGCTTGAAGTAAATGATTTTGAACTTCTTACGAGTATAGGTTTATTCAACGCAGAACTTATGAACCAAGCAGTTTTCCAATTTAGACGATATGAAGATAGTAGCCTTTCATATTCAGGTCTTAATAAACACGAAGGTGAAGTAATTGGTGGATGGGATACATCAATAAGTTACTCCGACATGAAAAAGATATAGCAAATGAAGTTTCAAAAAAAACTGTCATCAAAAGTTATTGAAACAGCAATATAAAAAAATCTTTCGACATTAATGGCTCACCCTCGCCCCCACTTCCGCCCTCGCCTCCACCTCCTCCTATTACCTCACCGAGT
>CAOSOP010000031.1 GCA_948525355.1 uncultured Bacilli bacterium
ACAAACTCATTTAATTAAAGTATTTGTTTTTTTGCAAGAATAAATTAAAATCTAAATGTAAGAATACTTTAAAAATATTTACAAGGAGAAGGATTATGAAAAAGTTAAAGAAAAGTTGTGTTCAAAATAATGATTTATCAAAATCAAATTATAATAAAAGTGACAAGAAAAAGTTTATTTTTACTTTAATTGAGTTGATTATTTGTATTGCATTTATTGTTCTTTTAATTGTTCCATATGTTAAAGATCAGAGATATATCTATCCTATTCCAGATGGACAAGACACACCGAATATGCTTACGAGGTACTGGAGTTTTCTTACAGTAGGATTAAACGAAAAGAATCCGTTAGGTTTAATTACAATAATTTTATTATCTTTAACTATAGTAACTACAGTAATTTGGTTTGTAAAAAATAAAACCAAAAAGAGTAGATTACTTTTTTATATAAATGTTTCGCTGTTTGTAATAAATTTTATATTATTTACAACAACTATATTATATCAATATACTACTTTATATAGTGCATAAAAGCAATAGGTTTCAAGATACCCGGCTTTAGGTTTTAGATAGTTTTTGGTAGAGTTACTTATATATAAGTAAAAAAGGAGTTTGTATGTTTTGGCATTTTCTAATAGTTATATATAACTATTCAGACCTTGATTTAGAATAGTTTTAATTGTATGTATTTTATCTCTCTATTTCTTCCTGGTACTTCTGGCAATGTCGCTGTATGTGAAAGAATTTTAGACATTCCTCTTTTTATTCTATATAACATTAGTCCACTTTCTTTATACTTTCTTGTACCGCATACTTCTTTATCTTCAAATGATTTATATGCCTCTAAACAATGGTAATATGCGATGTTTTTATTTACTATTATTTCTGCTATGTAGGTCGTAACTATCATTAATATTACGCATGAATTATTTATTGCTTTTAATGATCTGACTTTAAATTTTTCAAAAGAATATTCTTGTTCATCAATTATTATTCTATTAGGTTCATTACATAAGTTATCTAATATATGTTTTTGCAAATGATAAATAAGACTAGTCAAATCATATTTTCCTAATGCAATTGTAAATCTTTTTTCAACTGTATTAAGATTAGAATTAAATGTTCTTGCAATATCAGAAATGGTCAAAGAACCAGATTTAATAATTCCAAATGACAAATCTCTAATAAATTTATTAACTGGACGAGAACAAAAATGATAAATGTTCCTAAATAAAAAAGAAGAAAAATCTTGTTTTAAATCGCGTGAAAAGTTGCTAAAGTTAATAATATAAAAGGCCTCATCATTTTGATTATGGTAAATCTTGCAGGACCACCAATATCATTATGACAAAAAGGCCTTTTTCTTTCAATTTCAATCGATTTTTAACGTTTTTTAATGGAAAATGGTGTATGCAAAAAGTACCGTCAAAAAAACATACAAACTCATTAAGTATATATTTTATATTTATTTATATTAATATATGCTATAATATTAACTGCTTTTATAGGAGAGGTGTATTATGGATTTAAAAAAGTATATAACTATAACCAATGATTTTCCGAAGAAGGGTATTTCTTTTAAAGATTTATCACCTCTTTTATATGATAAAGATGCTTTTAAATATGCAGTAGATTTAATGGCTGATGCTATTAAAGAATATAGGCCAGATGTTATAGTTGGACCTGAGGCTAGAGGTTTTTTATTTGGCAGTGCTGTAGCTTATGCTTTAGGAATAGGATTTGTTATGGCAAGAAAGAAGGGTAAATTACCTGGCGAAACTGTTTCTGTTGATTATGAATTAGAGTATGGAAGTGATAGTTTATTTATTCCAAGTGGATTGATTAAGCCTGGATCAAGAGTTTGTTTAGTAGATGATTTGCTTGCTACAGGTGGAACAATGTATGCATTAGCAAAACTTGTAAGAAAGATTGGTGCTGAACCAATATTATTATTAACACTGATGGAACTAACTTCAGTACCTAGAGTTGAAGGATTTGATGAGCTTGAGTTTAAAAGTCTATTGAGGTATGAGAACTGATATGGATATTGAAAATAAGATTTATACTTTTGAAGATGTTTATAATGTTTATTCAACTTATATTCATGATCAAAGTGAACTATCAAAAATTAAAGAAGCGTATGAATTTGCTAAGTTAAAGCACAAGGATCAGTTTAGAAAATCTGGTGATCCTTACATCGTGCATTTAATTGCAGTTGCGCATATTTTAGCTTCTTTACAAACTGGACCATCGACAATTATCGCTGGACTTTTACATGATACAATTGAAGATACTGATACAACTGCGGATGAAATAGAAAAAAAGTTTGGTTCTGAAATATTGATGTTGGTTGAAAGTGTGACAAAGATAACTCGCTTAAGCGATTATCAAAATGTTGATTTTGCGGCTGAGAGCCACAGAAAAATATTCATTGGTATGGCAAAGGATATTCGAGTTATCATTGTAAAGCTTGCTGATAGATTACATAATATGCGAACACTTCAGTTTCAAAAACCTGAAAAGATTAAGTCTATTTCTAAAGAGACGATGGAAGTATATGTACCTATTGCTCATCGTCTAGGTCTTTCTGCACTTAAAAGCGAATTAGAGGATTTATCGCTTTATTATTTAGAACCTGAAAAGTTTAAGGAAATTGAGGATCTGCTCTTAGATCAAAGAGATAATTTAGAAACGGCAGTAGCAACCTTGAAAACAAATATTGCGAGTATTATTAGTGAATCTTCGATTAAATTTGAAATCACTTCTAGAGTTAAGTCAATATATTCAATTTACAAGAAAATGTACATTAAGGGTAAGTCTTTTGATGAAATTTACGACATTTTAGCCTTAAGAATTATCACTGAGACAGAGATGAATTGCTATGAAATTTTAGGATATATTCATGCTACTTTTAAGCCTATTCCAGGAAGATTTAAAGATTATATTGCCACGCCTAAGCCGAATATGTATCAATCTTTACATACGACAATTATGACTGGTGATGGTCATATTTTTGAAATTCAAATCAGAACTAAATTGATGGATGAAGTTGCTGAGTCAGGAATTGCCGCTCACTGGCGATATAAAGAAAGCAAGAATTATGATCCAAAAGCAGAGCAAAAAGAGATTGAAGAAAGGTTGCATTGGTTCAAGGACTTTGTTTCTTTTTCAAATGAAACTAGTGGAAATGATGCGAAGGAATATGTCGATGCACTTCAACATGACATTTTTGATGCTAATGTATATATTTTTACACCGAAAGGTAAAGTTGTAACACTACCTAAAGGATCAACGCCAATTGATTTTGCATATAGAATTCATACTGATGTTGGAAATAGTCTAAGCGGTGCTAAAGTTAATAATCAACTTGTTCCAATATCGACAGTTTTAAAAACAGGTGATGTAGTAGAAATCAAAACTAGCAAGAATGCTGCTCCTAATAGTGAATGGTTAAAGATTGCAAATTCATCACTAGCGAGATCAAATATTAAAAAATATTTGACTAAGCAGAATGCTGATTTTATAAAAGAAGACAATATTTTGAAGGGAAAAGCATCTTTAATAGATTCATTTAGAGAGAGAAAGATTAAAGAGAATCCTGAAAGACTTCTTACTAAGATGGTTCTTGACTATTTCAAAGTCGATAGTGTCGATGAATTATATCTTTTAATCAATAACAAAAATGTTACACCAAGTCATATTATTGAGTTTTTAGGAATTAACCAAAATAATCAGGACTTGGCGTCTAGCTTGGCTGGAACGGTCAATAAAAGAAAGATTGCAGAGAATTTTAATGACGTTGTTTTATTAGAAAATGGTGATTCAGCAATGACATCTCTTGCCTCATGTTGCACACCAATACCGGGTGATGATATTGTTGGATTTATTTCTAAGGGCAAAGGAATTAAAGTTCATCGTTCTAATTGTCCGAATATAAAGAATATGACACAAAGGATAATTCAAGTTATTTGGAATAAAAACATTAAGAATGCTGATTATCCTGTAGATATAGCGATTGAGTGCTATGATCGTGCGGGACTATTAGTTGACATCTTAAATACTTTTTCTCAGTTAAAGATAGCTGTTTATAAAGTAAATGCGAAGTTTCATCCAGCTGATGGAACAACGACGATATCAGTGATGATAATGGTTGATGATGTCAATGATTTAAATCGTGTTATTTCTAAGATAAAAAATATTGCTGGTGTATTTGAAATAATACGTGTATTACACTAAGGAGGAAATATGGGAAATAATTTTGTTAAACCACGTGGAACGATGGATTTAATTGGTGACAGCGCACTAAGATATGATTCACTTGTCAGAATGCTCGATGAGTGTGCAAGGTTATATGGTGCATCAATGATTATGGTTCCAACATACGAGGAGAGCCGCCTATACAAAAGAGGAGTTGGAGAATCAACCGATATTGTGACTAAAGAAACTTTTGATATTGTATCTAAAGGTGGTCATGAATATACACTTCGTCCAGAGTTTACCGCCGGTATCACTCGTGCGGTTATTGAAAATAAGGAATATGCATTGCCACACATGCCGTTAAAGTATTATTATCATGGTTCGATTTTCCGTTATGAAAGACCGCAGGCTGGACGCTTTAGAGAGCCACACCAATGGGGAGTTGAATTTTTTGATCAAAAACTTGATTTAGGAACGATTATCGAAGTTCTTTCATTGCTTGTTTTTTCATTAAAGAAAATTGGAATTAAAAATCCTGTTTTAAAGATTAATTCATTAGGTTCAAATGAGTCAAGAATTAAATACAAAGAGGCTTTGGTAAACTATTTCAGTCAATACATTGATTCGATGTGTGAAGACTGCCAAAGTCGATTAAAAATGAATCCATTAAGAATACTTGACTGCAAGGTTAGTGTATGCCGTGAAAGAGTTAAGGATGCTCCAATAATATCCGACTATTTGATTGAAGAAGATCAAAAGGAATTTGAAGAGGTCAAGAAGATGCTTGATGAACTACAAATTGAATATGTGGTCGATGATCGTTTGGTCAGAGGACTAGATTATTATACAGGCATTGTTTTCGAAGTGTATGAAAAGGATCATCAAAACATCGGCGCAATTGGCGGAGGTGGTATTTATACTGGTCTTTGCAAATCACTTGGAGGACCTGACTTACAAGGAATTGGATTTTCGTTCGGCTTAGATCGATTATTGTTGAGTTTAGATCAAAGTGATATCGTCGAAGAAAACGATGTTATGCTATATGTTAGTGATGATTTGTTAGATATGTTAAAACTCGCTAATCAATTGAGACAAAATGGTATAAGCGTCATTATTCCTCATATTGGAAAAAGCTTAAAGAGCGCTATGAAAATGGCTGATAGCAAGAGAGTTAAAAGATTTATCTTTAAAAAAGATAGTCAATATATCATAAAAGATATGATTAAGAATGAACAAATCGAATGTAAATTTGATAGTATTATAGATCTACTAGGTATTTAGGAGGTGGATATGTTAAAGACTAATAATTGTAATGAATTGCGTAAGGAAGATGCTGGAAAAAAGGTCGTTTTATGCGGCTGGGTTAACAAGGTAAGAAATCTTGGATCATTAGTTTTTATTGATTTAAGAGATACATATGGAATGACTCAAATCTCTTTAACCGAAGATGAATACAAAGCTAATCCAGTTAAAAATGAATATTGCATTCAAGTTGAAGGAACGGTATGTATTAGAAGCAGTTTTAATAAGAGCATGGATACTGGCGAGATTGAAATAAAAGATGCTAAGATTAAAGTCTTTTCTCAAAGCCTTCTTCCACCATTTATAATTGCTGATAATACTGATGCATTAGAAGAAACTAGATTAAAATCGCGCTACTTGGATTTAAGAAGACCATATCTACAAAAGAATTTAAAAACGCGTGCAAAGGTTTTAACTTCAATGCGTGAATATTTAGAGAAGAATGGTTTTTTAGAAGTTGAAACTCCTACACTTATTAAATCAACTCCAGAGGGGGCTAGAGATTATCTTGTACCATCAAGAATAAAGCAGGGTTCCTTTTATGCCTTGCCACAATCACCACAAATATATAAGCAACTTCTAATGGTTGCGGGAATCGATAAATATTATCAAGTCGCACGTTGCTATCGCGATGAAGATTTACGTGCTGACCGTCAACCTGAGTTTACTCAAATTGATATTGAAATGTCTTTTGTTGAAAGAGAAGATGTCTTAAAGGTGATTGAGGATTTACTTAAAAAGGCTTTTAAGGATGTTATTAATGTTGATTTGAAAGACTTTAAAAAGATGAGTTATGATGATTGCATTCGTTACTATGGTTCTGATAAGCCAGATTTAAGATATGATTTAAAACTTCATGATTTAAATCATATATTTGTTAATAGTGAATTTGCATTGTTTAAAGAAATGCATATAAAAGGGTTTAAAGCTGAAAAAGCGGCAACCATATGTACAAGAAAAATGCAGGCTAATGATGAAGTTTACCTTAAGAATTTTAGTGTAAGAGCTCCAATGTTTTTAAAATATAATAATGGTGCACTCAGTGGATCATTACTAAAAAACTTGAGTGAAGAAGAAATTAGAGGTTTAAGTGAAGAATTTAATTTTGAAGAAGATGATTTATTGATCTTAGATTGTGATAAAGACTATGAAAAAATTTCTTTAGCATTAGGAGCACTAAGAAAAGAGTATGCTAACAGATTGAATTTAATCGATGATAATGTATTTGAGCCACTATTTGTTTTAGATTGGCCTATATTTGGATATGAAAACGGTGAAATAGTTTCTTTATCAAATCCGTTTACTCGCCCAAAGGATGAAGATATAAAATATTTATATGACGATCCTACTAAGGCTAAGAGTTATGCCTATGATACAGTAATAAATGGTGTTGAGCTATCTTCTGGTTCATTAAGAATTTATGATGCCGAAGTTCAGGAACAGATATTTAAGTTGTTAAAACTTGATGAAAAAAGCATTAAAGAAAAATTTGGTTTCTTTGTTGATGCTTTAAAGTATGGAACTCCACCACATGGTGGTTTTGCCTTTGGTTTTGATCGTTTAGTTATGCTTTTATGTAAAACAGAAAACATTAGAGATGTAATTGCATTTCCAAAGAATTTACAAGCTGTTTGTCCAATGTCCCAAGCACCTGGAGAAGTTGATAAGAGCGCCTTAGATATCTTAGGCATAATGGTAAAGGATATTTCAAGTGAAAACAGGAAATAGATTTGCCTCATTAAGTATCAATGAAGAGTTGATAAAGACTTTATCGTCTTTAAATTTTGATAGAATGAGCCCGGTTCAAGAAGAGGCGATTCCACATTTATTAAAGAATGAGTCGCTTCTAGTCAAGGCATCAACTGGAACAGGAAAGACACTTGCGTATTTAGTAGCAATTTTAAATGATTTGAATAAAGACAATAATCCCTCAGCTCTCATTGTACTTCCAACTAGGGTACTGGCTAGCCAGGTTGTTTCTGTTATAAAACAGTTTAAGGATAAGGGATATAAAGTATCATATTCATTATTTTTAAATAAACTTGACAAAGCAAATGGTCAAATAATCGTAACTACTTCAGCATTGGTAGGTGAGTTAATCACCAAATGCAATTTGAAATACATCAAAAGAGTTATTTTTGATGAAGGGGATATGCTTCTTTTGGATGGGTTTGAAAGCGATGTTATAAATATAATAGGCTTCTTCAAAAATGCAAAGATTTCTATATTTACTGCTTCAGTCGATGAGAATATGAATTCGATAGTTAAAAAGTATATTGGTGCTAGCAAGCTTATTGATGTTACTGAAAAAAATGTTACAGCGAGTTCTGTGAAACATCATTTGGTTAATGTTCATGGATTTGATATTAATCGTGCATTAATTACTTTTATTAAGTTGAGAAAACCTTATAAAGCCATAATATTTGCATCAAAAAAATCAGAAGTATTAGAGCTTGATAAGGCCTTAACAAATAGTGGTATTAGTCACGCAACTGTTTATGGCGGTCAAGATAAAAGTCGCCAAAAATATGAGCTAAGAAGATTTATCAAAGATGAGGTAACATTACTTTTATCGTCCGATATAATGTCGCGCGGAATAGATATAGAAGGGATAACTGATGTAATATCAATAAACATTCCGTTTGAGCAAGTTTATTACTTCCATCGAGCTGGACGAGTTGGTAGATTTTATACTAATGGCGACAGTTATCTGTTTTATGATAGCGATGATGTAACAAGAGTTAAAGACTTGATGAAAAAAGTTGATTTTGATTTTTACACATTAAAAAAAGATGAACTAAAACAGGATAGGAATCTTAAAACGATTGATAAGAAAGTTCGTACTAATGTCTATTTAGAAGAATCAATTCGTAGAGAAGTGAAAAAGGTTAGAACAAATAAAGTCAAACCTAATTATAAAAAGAAAATAAAAAAAGCTGTTGAAAAAGCAAAGAGAATGCATAAGATAAAAATAATTAGAGAAAACATAGCGAAAAAAGATCAAGTCTTTGATGATACTAAAAAAAAGAAATAGAAATACCTGCCATTATTTATGGCAGGTATTTTTATAAAACTTTACCTAGAAGCTGTTCGACTTTTCTATAAGTCTCTGGACTTACTATTTTTTTACCTTCAGCTAATAATCTGTTTTTGTTCTCTTTTTTTAATTCATTTTTATGTGCTTTAATAAAAGGTACAATGATTTTAGCCTCTTCTAGTGTAAAAGTTACACCATATTTTTTGGCAAGTTTTACTGCCATCTCCGGTGTGAGAGTTGAAATAAGCATAGAGTACATTTCGTTCACATTTTATTTATATGATGGCGACCAGATAAAATTGCTATTTTTTTCTTTAAATATTCTAGTGCATCGATTTCGCTCATAACTCCAATGGTCTTTCCTTTTTCAAAGACCAAATAAGATCCACTACAACCTGAAAGACCTATATCAGCATCTTTAGCTTCTCCGGGACCATTTACAGCGCACCCCATGACTGCAACCTTAAAGTCACCTTTTGCATATGCTAAGATATTATTTACTTTCTTTGTTAGATTAAATAAGTCTGTAGTTGTTCTTCCACATGTTGGACATGAAATTAAAGTAGGAAAACTATTTTTGATATTCATTGCTTTTAATAGTGCTTTACAGGCTTCAATCTCTTCTTGCGGATTATCAGAAAGAGAAATCCTAATAGTGTTACCTATGCCTTTCTCAAGTATTGGTACTAAACCAGCACATGATCTAGCCATTCCCATTACGCCTTGTCCAGTTTCAGTAATACCAATATGAATGGGGTATCGATAAATATTTGCTGCTATTTCATTTAACCTAATAGTTAATAATGGGTCAGTGCTTTTTAAAGATAAAACAATGTTTTTATCATAATCAAGTTCTTTAAAAATATTTAATGAATCATCTAAAAGCTTAAAATACGTGTTAATACTTTTTTGATCTAACTCTCTTTTAAAATCTAAACAACCTGAGTTTAATCCAATCCTTACCACAGTATTATATGTTTTAGCTAATTTTATAACTTCAACTAAATCATCCTTAGTTATATTTCCAGGATTAAGCCTGATTTTACTAACACCAGTTTTAATCGTTTCTAGCATTAGTTCTTTATTAAAGTGGAGGTCGGCAACTAGTGGTATATCACTAATGCGTACAAGCTCTTTTAATGCTAAGACATCATCTTTATCTAAGACAGAGAAGCGCAGTAAATCACATCCCCTTTTAGTTAAATCGTCAAGCAATCTTTTGTTTTCCTCAATCTTTGATGTCTTAATATTGCTCATTGTTTGAATAAGAACATCATTAGATCCACCTAGTGCTTTATTATCTAGTATTATTTTATTTGTTTCTTCGCGCAATGTTTTGTTCATATTGAAATTATACAACATTTTAATATGATATAGAATAATTTTAAGTACTTTGTTTTTGAAAAAGCTTGCTTCGCCTTTTTGTGAGT
>CAOSOP010000032.1 GCA_948525355.1 uncultured Bacilli bacterium
CATCGATGAAGTTGGGTAAATGGTATGAAGTTGCAATTAACTAGTCACTTAATGAATTACAAAAAAAAGAAAAAATATCTTGTATTTTTTTAATACATCGCATACAATGTATAAGATGGTTTGGTTCCTTAGCCAAGTTGGTAAGGCAAGTGACTGCAACTCACTGATCGACGGTTCGAATCCGCCAGGAACCTCCACGAAAGCATCTGCGCCTATAGATCAACTGGATAGATTGTCTGGCTACGAACCAGGAGGTTGTGAGTTCGAGTCTTACTGGGCGCACCATATCGGGAATTAGCGCAGCTTGGTAGCGCGCTTGCCTTGGGAGCAAGAGGTCGCGAGTTCGAATCTCGCATTCCCGACCATTTGATAATTATGCCTTGATATAAGATTATATTGAGGCTTTTTTAGTATTATTAGATTTTTTATCGTTTTGACAACGATCGCTGCATATGTTATATTACAAATGTAAGCGGTTACAATATCGTTTTATAGGAAAGGAAATATGAAAAAATCACACATTATTCCATTAATAATTATGTTAACAACATCATTTTCATGTGATTATGATAATGGTGGATGTGCACATGCTTTGTTTCCTATGGATATCGAATATATAAAAAATAAAGAATATGACATTTATAATGCGGGTGTAAAAGTATTTTTAGGGTTATTTCCTGGTGAAATAAATGATCGTAGAGAGTTAAATGCTATGTTGATTGCAAATGAAAATGATACATTAGACATTGGTTATTATACAGAGTCAACAGTTTTAAAAACATATAATGATGATGATCTCCGTGATATGAAATTTGTTTATGATACATATACTGATAAAAAAGATAAAACTACTTATTATTTTAGAGGAAATGAATATATTAAAATTCCAAAATCGACTTTTAAAAATGAAGAAGGCATAATTACTATTACATTCTATTTTATGGTTGATAAAAATGGAGTTCTAACACCTAGCAGTGGTCAAGGACAGGGTTTTTGGTACGAAAAAAGACCTAATTCTAAGATAAGATTTAGAGAAGTAAAGGATAGTGATATAAAAAAGAACTATATATATTGAAGAGTAAAATAGTTTATTTGTATTATGTTTTTTGAAAATAAATAATATGGTGATTTTTTTTAGAGTATTCAATTAATTATAACCTAGACGCAGTCAAAATTAAAAAATCATACCTTTTCTATTTGTTGCTTTTACAGAAATATAAATAAATTTTGCTCTCTTAAATGAAGTTAACTTGATTTTAGTTCTTCCATAAGTAGCAATGTTATTTGTATTTATGAAGTCACTACCGTATTACATTACAGTATATTATAATCCGTTTTTCCATTTGGATTATTATGCTGCTAATTATGTACAAAAATTATGCAATGTAATAAGTTTCGTATTTATCGGGTTAATTTATATGTATTTATTAATTAGAAATATAAAGATTAAAAGAAAAAGTCTTAAAAAATCTAATGATTCATAAAAGTTTTATAATCTATTTTTTATATATTAATAAGCTATGAAATAAAAAGCGGGGTTAAATAGTCATATTTTAAGCACCGCGACTAGGATGACATGTCTAGCAGTTTTCCAGCATTATCCCACGACTTAGCAGGATTCTGAGAACAAGGTGACCAATTCCTTGTACTTGTTATTAGTATATGTAAGTAAAAAAAGTCAATGTGTTAAAATTATGGTGGAAAATTGAAGTTGATTAAAAAGATATGCTATACTATAGAAAATTTAATTTTGGGAGATTAATATGACAAATATTCTAGATGAAAAATATGGTTTAATACAAAATGAAATTATAAATACTTTGTCTAAAAATCCAATTGATATTGTTAAATCAATGATGAAAAAGGATTTTGTGAGTATGCACGGTCCTGAACATCATTATTTGGATGGTGCATCTTTTCTTGTTGCTTATAAAAATTCAGGTGGTGAAATAGATTTATCTTCAGCACTTGTTGAGCTTAGAGAAAGAGCGATGAAAATGCCTGGAGCAATGTGTGGTCAATGGGGGATTTGTGGATCAATTGCATCAATTGGAGCGGCACTATCAATAATTCATAAAACAGGTCCACTATCAAGTGATGATTTTTATAAGCAACACATGGAGTATACATCATCAGTTTTAGCACTTATGAGCAAAATAGGTGGTCCAAGATGTTGCAAGAGAAATGCTTTTTTATCGATTTTTGAAGCGGCAAAGTATGTTAAAGAAAAATATGGTATTAATATGGAGATTAATAATATTGAATGTGAGTTTAGTAAATTAAATCAACAATGTATTAAGGACAGATGCCCTTTTTATAAGAGGAGATGGTAAAAATGGATGATATTTGGATGAAATTATATGAATCGGCGAAGAGAGTTCAAAACTATAGAGAAGTATCAAATTATGTCTCAGCTGGCTCAGTATCGGCGGCAGTTCTTTCTTCTAGCGGAAAGATCTATGTTGGTGTTTGTATCGACACTTGTAGTACATTAGGAATATGTGCTGAAAGAAATGCTATTTTTAATATGATTACTAATGGTGAAAATGAGATTAAAAGAGTTCTTGCGATAATGGGTAGTGAAAAATGTGGAGCTCCATGTGGGGCGTGCAGAGAATTAATGGTTCAATTGATGCCAGATAAATATAAAGATGTCGAAGTGATGCTTGATTTTGAAAACGATATTGTAAAGACGTTAGGTGAATTAACTCCTGATTGGTGGATATGAGTGAAAAACTAATTCAGTTCAAATATTGACAACATATATAAAAAGATTTATTCTTAGAAACATGAAAACTATTTTAAAATTCTCGTTTATTATTCTAATTCCATTTATAAGTGGATTATTAATGATGACATTAGGTACAGGTAAAGTCCAAGAAGTTGGAAAGTACATATTAGACTATGGGACATTAGGAGCATTAATTATATTTTTCATTGTCTTTATGATTCTATTTATTACCGGAAAATTATCGACTAAATCTAATAGTGAAAAGAATGAAAAAGAAATTGAGCAAGAACAGATTGATAATATAAATAGTACTTATAGATATCAAAATAGAAGAGAAGTTGCAGAATATATGGAAAGACATGTATCTACTGCTTATAGCAATTCTTCTTCCAAAGAAAAAGTATTTGGATGGTTGTTTTTTAGTGCTTTAATCATTCTATTTGTTTTAGGAATTATATTTTTAAGTATTGGATTATATATAGTTGCAATTGTTTGTATAAGTCTTTTCTGCGGAATAATTCTTACTGCGTTTGTAGTAAAGAAAATATTAGAAAGAAGATCAATGAAGGGGAGCTCTTTTGAAAATGCCGATTTGGTATTGGCTTCGGTTAAATATTCTGTCCTATCAAGTATGAGAACTAGTGGAAACAAGTCTCAACGTGTTAATAATACTATTTACAAAGTTGTCATTACTTATGATGATAAAGAATACGTTGCTTATTCAGAGAAAATGTATGAAGCTGGTGAAAAAGTTTGCGCATATATAAAAGGAAAGAGCGCGAAGATAGCAGAAGTTGATGAATCTGAAATGGATAAAATATATGATGAAGTCATCGACGTTAAGTCTTTTGTCTATATATATCTGGATAATTTTTTGCTTGAATGTATTAAAGAAAAAATCACTCAAGCAGATTTTATTGATGATATCAGAAAGAGCATTGATTCTTCAAAATTAATAAACCTTAAATCAAATAGTGTAGACAAGATAGAAATACGCGACATTCCGAGCCATTTCATTTTATATTTTAATGAGTTTGACGATTCGCTAGTAGTAAGTTTTAATGTAGACTTTGTTATTGATACATTTAATAGACACAAGAGATTAAATAGAATAAGTGGATCTATTACCACACGAATAATTCTTCCACCTTTTAAATCCAGTGATTGGAAGGGATTTATAAAGGAAAAGGATCTTAATGAACAATATAGTAGTTATAAGCACTTAGTTAAGTATGATAATGACATGACCGATTACGATGAGATTATTATCGATGAAAATATTTAATGAATTATTTCAACAAACTAAATTTTTTGCTATTATATTTATATGATTAATTCATTTTTAGATTTTATTCATACTGAAAAGAAAAAAGATTATTACGTTAAACTTGCCAACTTTCTTAGAAATGAGTACACAAACTATACTTGTTATCCTAAAAAAGAAGATGTTTTTAATGCGATAAAGTATTGTGATATAGATAATCTTAAAGTTGTAATACTAGGTCAAGATCCATACCATGAAGAAGGTCAAGCGCATGGATTTGCTTTTAGTGTTAAATGCGAAAAATTACCTCCGTCTTTGATTAATATATATAAAGAAATGCGCAGCGACTTAGTAATTGATTTTACACAAGATGGTGATTTGACATATCTTGCTAATCAGGGAGTTTTGTTATTAAACTCTACCTTAACAGTTCGTGAGCATTTGGCTTTTTCACATGCGGGGAAAGGATGGGAAATCTTTACTGATAATTTAATAAGACAAATCTGTGATATAGATCGACCGATAGTATTTATATTATGGGGAAATGCCGCAATTTCTAAAGAAAAATATGTCTACAATAATAAACACCTTGTTTTAAAAGCTGCACATCCATCTCCATTATCGGCGAGTAGAGGTTTCTTTGGCTGTCATCATTTTTCTTTAGCAAATGAATTTTTGACTTCTAATGGCTTAAAACCGATAGAATGGGTAAAGAAATAATAGGTTTATTTGCTATATTTTAGGTAAAAAGCAAGATAAAAATAGTATGAAAATGTAAGCGGTTGCAAATTCTTAGTGACAAATTGTTTTTTTGTGTTAAAATAGATATGTACCCAAGTTTGGTACTTCATTGAAAGGAGAGAAAATATAGCAATGAAAAAGAAAATTTTGCTTCCAGCATTAGCTTTATTCGGTATGCTAACTGGAGGATTAAGCTCATGTGGTCCAAAGGATCCAAGCAGTCCAGAGGGTCCATCTGAAGAGACTTATGGAAACGGAAAGGTTCAACTCACTGTTTGGGCTCCAGCAGAACAATTCCAAATCTATTCATCACTCGTTACAGAGTACAACAAGACAGCTGATCCAGAAAAGACAGTCAAGTTAAAGGTTGTCGGTATCGGTGAAGGTGATATCGGTGAAAAGTTTGGTAACGATCCAACTAAAGGTCCTGATGTCTTCCAAATTCCAGGAAACGATATCAGTAGCTTCGTCACAAAGGGATTCATTTCACAATTGGATGTCGCTGGTAGAGAGGACATTTCAATCACAAGTGAAACATTAAAGACTGGTATGGTTCAAAGTGCTTTATACGCACTTCCATATACCATCAATACATATTTCCTTTATTATAACACATCACAATTAGAGGAAACTCAAGTTGAAAGTTTAAGCACCATTATCGCTGCTGCAAAAGAAGCTAATAAGCAAGCTTTCGGATTTAAAATCTCTGATGGTTTCTACTTCCAAGCTGTTTTAAGAGCTATGGGTCTTGACATCTATGGTGAAGGTGGAACATCAAATAGTTCTTCAGATTTCACATCAACAAACGAAGCTGCTGTTTGGGCAACAAGATTCTCACACGAACTTTTAACAAATGAAACTCTTTATAATACCGAGTATGCAACATTCATCAATGAATTAAGAGATGGAAAAATCCTTTCTGTCGTTGATGGAACATGGAACTTCGGTAACTACAAAGATGCCTTAGGTGAAAACTTTGGTTGTGCAATACTTCCAAAAATCGACATCACTTTAGATGGACATACTTATGACAATCAATTAGGTGCACCTATTGATAATAAATTTGTTGTTGTCAACTCCTCATTAAAGGGTGAAAAGCTCGACGTCGCAAAAGATTTCGCTTATTACACAGTAAGTGATGCAGCTCAAAAGATTAAGTTTGAACTTAAGTCAATCATTCCAACAGCCGATAAGCTTTTAAACGATGAAGACTTTAAGAAGACCTTCCTTATGGCTGGAGCAGTTTCTGATTACAATAAGTCTACTGCAAACTTCTCCAACCCAACAGCAACGAAGTTTAATGCAAACTTCTGGGGTGCTATTGAAGGATTCTGCGCATCAATTAAGACTGTTTCCCCAAGTGGCGGTCAATACGACTTCACTAAGGCAATTGATGAATTAAATGCTGCTTTATTAAAATAATTCAGTCGTTTTAGATGATGGCAATTTTTGCCATCATCTTTAATCTTGTATTAGAAAGGAAAATATATGACTTACATCGAATATGTTCAACTTTCACCACTAAATAAGATTAAGTTTAAGTTTGTAGATTTCTTCAAAAACTTTGGCAAGAATTTTGTAAAGTTTTTTGTCAACATCTACTATGGTATAATCCGTTTCTTTAAAGGAATAGGAAGATCCTTTAAAGAAGTTGGTTATGCGTTTAAACACGGAAATATTTTTACTAAACTTAGTTTTTTATTTCTTGGTGTTGGCCATATGGCCAGTGGTCAAATAATCAAGGGAATAATGCTCTTTCTTATTGAAGTTTTATTCATTTTCTATATGATTATGACCGGTGGAAGTGCGCTTTACGGTTTCACAACCTTAGGTAATCTAGAATCGTATTTCCAGTGCCAATATCTTGACCCAACAACGGGTAATTATGTTCTTGATAGTAATAACTATCATTTCCTTGACCAAGCATCTGCAACTGAAATGTGTCAAGTCTTACATCCTGGACAGTCAATTCAAACATCTATTGTCCACTGTGATAACTCATTTACATTTTTGTTATTTGGTGTCTTAGCTATTTGCATTATTATTGGTTTCGTATTTTACTATATATCGATAATTAAAGGTACTATAAAGCTTCAAGAGAGAAAAGAAGCAAAGCTTCATGTAAATTCTTTCATTGAAGATGTAAAGGATTATCTTGATGGAAAGTTCCATCGTGTCTTGCTTTTATTACCAATTATAGGTGTATCAGTATTCACCATTTTGCCAATCATCGATATGATTTTAATGGCATTTACCAATTACAATCGTGCCACTTCATATCCTCGTTTCTTCAGTTGGATTGGTATTGATAACTTTATCACACTATTCGGTGGGGGGTTATCAAAGAGCGGAGGAATATTCCAGCACACATTTATAAAAATCCTTGGATGGACAATAATTTGGGCCATATTTGCAACATTCTTAAACTATTTCTTCGGAATGTTTACAGCAATGCTCATCAATAAAAAGGGTATTAAATTTAAAAAGATCTTTAGAACTTTCTTGGTCTTTTCAATCGCTATGCCGCAGTTCATTTCGCTTTTAGCCTTTAACAAGTTCTTCGCTAAAGGTGGAATAATTGAGGATATATTAAAAACCATCGGCTTTATGTCAAGCTCTGACAGTTTAAAAATCCTGAGTGAGACAGTCAGTGCCCGAGTGTTTATTATCATCGTTAATATTTGGATCGGTATTCCTTATACAATGCTTGCAGTCACAGGTATTTTGATGAACGTTCCAGAAGATTTATATGAATCAGCTCAAATCGATGGTGCTTCACCACTTACAGTTTATACTAAAATCACGCTGCCATATGTCTTGTTTATTACTGGACCAAAACTGATCACTGATTTTGTCGGTAATATCAATAACTTCAATGTTATCTTCTTCTTGACAAATGGTGGACCACAAACGAACTCTTATCTAGATGCTGGTAAAACAGACTTGCTTGTTACTTGGTTATATAAATTAACTGTCAACAAGATGAACTATTCTTATGCTTCTGTCATCGGTATTATGATATTTGCTATCTGCGCTATACTTTCTTTAATCGCTTATCGTCATACAAGTGCAGTTAAGAATGAGGAGGACTTTGCCTAATGAAACTAGTTAATGAAACAGGCGTAGCCGTAAAGTACAAATCCCAGCGTAAAAGAAGAATAATAACAAATACATTTGCTTATATCTTCTTAATCGCACTTTGTTTAATTTGGGTCCTTCCTATTATCGGTGTCTTTATGACCGCATTAAGAAATGAAAAGGGTGTTGCCACAACATTTATACCAGCAAAAGGATTTACTTTTGATAATTTTGCTCGCTTATTTGTTGACAAGAACTTCACATCGATGTTTCCTTACCTTCGTTGGGTCGGAAACACCTTGTTAGTCGCTCTTTTATCGATGCTAATTTCAACAGTATTTACAATTTCTGTTGCCTACACAATGTCTCGTCTTCGCTTCAAGTCTCGTAAAACATTGATGAATGTGAACTTGATCTTAGGTATGTTCCCAGGGTTCATGTCGATGATTGCAGTTTATAACATATTAAGTGTTCTTCAACTTGATGGAAAACTAATAGCTCTTGTTATTGTTTATTCAGCGAGCTCAGGAATGGGATTTTACGTTGCTAAAGGTTTCTTTGATACGATATCAAAAAGTCTTGATGAAGCAGCAAAAATCGATGGTGCAAGTAATGCAAAGGTCTTTTTCAAGATCATCTTCCCATTATCTAAACCTATTATCGTTTATACAATGTTGCTTTCATTCATGGGACCATGGGTCGACTACATCTTCTCATCAATCATCCTCGGCGACCAGACACAAAACTATACGATTGCTGTCGGTCTCTACCAGTTGATAAGCTCAATCGATAGAGAAGTTGAATACTTTACAACATTCTTTGCAGGTGCTAGCTTAATCTCTATCCCGATTATGACATTGTTCTTATTAACGCAAAAGTATTATGTCGGTGGCATCACCGGAGGAGCGGTAAAGGGATAATATGAAAAGATTTAGTGATAGAGTATTCTATGAGATTTATCCAACATCGTTTTGTGATTCAAATGGTGATGGAGTTGGAGACTTAAAAGGAATCGAATCTAAGCTAAATTATATTTCTGATTTAGGATTTAATGGAATTTGGTTAAATCCTATATACAAGTCACCATTTAAGGATGGTGGATATGATGTCGAAGACTTCTACGAAATAGACAAAAAATTTGGAACAATGGATGATTTGAAGTCACTTATTAAAAGTGCACACGATTTAGACATTAAAATCATTCTTGACCTTGTTCCAGGTCATCTTTCAGTAAATTCAAAAGAGTTTATTAAATCAAGCTCACCGATTAAAAATGAGTATTCTGATTTATTTATTTGGACAGATAGTGTATGGAATACACCATCAGGAAAATATATATCAGGACAATATGATCGAGATGGAGCATTTATGGTTAATTTCTTTGCTCATCAGGCGGCGATTAACTATGGTTTTAGAAAAGGTGATTCAAAGTTTAAAAAAGAATTCAGCCTTGAAGATAATCCCGGTCGAGATTATATATTAAAGGTAATAATGTTCTATCTTGATATGGGAATCGATGGATTCAGAGTTGATATGGCTGATTCTTTAGTTAAAGATGAGGATGATAAGGAGAAGACGATTGAACTATGGAATGATATCTTTGATCGAGTTAGAAAAGTTCATAAAGAAGCATTCTTCGTCAGTGAATGGTCTAACCCTAATCGTTCCCTTCGCGCAGGATTTGATAGTGACTTCATCTTAGACCATTATAATAACTGCTTACACATTCTCTTTAGAGAGGAAAAGCCTTTATTAAAAGAGTTTAATAAGTCTTTGTATAAAAAATTTATCAAAGATTTGAAGTGGCGAATTGCCGAAGCTAATAAATTCAATGCTAATTTATCGTTCATCTCAGGTAACCATGATACATATCGTATTGCTGACTATTTGAGTAAAGATG
>CAOSOP010000033.1 GCA_948525355.1 uncultured Bacilli bacterium
GGCTGCGGATTCGGCGGTGGAATAGTGAGTGGGGGCGAGTTCGCAAATTTTTTGCAAATCACTTAAACGAAATATTGCAAATCACTTAAATGAAAAATTGCAAATCACTTAAACGAAATATTGCAAATCACTTAAATGTGTTTTATAATTTTATTGAGGTGAAATAGATGAAATATATAAAAAGAATAAAAGATGATATGATAAAGGAGCATCTAGATAATTTCTGTGCAGTATTAATAAGAGGACCAAAATGGTGTGGAAAATCTACTACAGCAAAGCAATTTGCTAAAAGTGAAATTCTTTTGAATAATAATAAACTAAAACCTAAATATGAAAGTATTAATGCTAATGATCCTTCAGTTTTTTTATTAGGAGATAAACCAAGATTAATTGATGAGTGGCAATTATTTCCATCAATTTGGGATGAAATCGTAACGTATAGTAATGAAACAAATTTACGAAATCAATTCATTCTAACTGGATCGAGAGTTCCTAAAAATGGAAGAGTGAATCATTCTGGAACTATGCGCATTGCAAGAATTGACTTGGGGACAATGAGTCTATTTGAATCAAAAGAATCTAATGGTACAGTATCGTTAAATAGTCTATTTAATAATAAGGGATATAAATGTAAATCTGAAGCTTTTTTGTCCAAAAAGAATATAACAAAGGTAATTGTTAGGGGAGGGTTTCCATCTACTATTTCGAATGAGCCTAGTAATTTATCATTATATGCAAAACAATATGTAACTGCTATTTGCGAATATGATATACAAGAATCATCGGAAAAAAATTTAAGTGCGGTTACCGCTAAAGCAATTTTAAGATCTTTAGCAAGAAATGTATCTGAATTGGTTGATAATAAAACAATAATTAATGATGTACAATCCTCAGGAAGAGCAATAACTGAACCTACTTTTTATGATTATTATGATGCACTTTTAAAACTATTTGTAATTGATGAAATTCCAGCATGGTGTCCTATGATTAGAAGTAAGACTTCAATAAGGTCATTACCCAAAAAAATTTTTTTCGACCCTTCTATACCTTGTGCTGCGCTAGATGTAGGGGTTGATGCATTGAATATAGATTTTAAAACCAGAGGTTTTTTATTTGAATCAATGTGCGGAAGAGATTTAAAAGTTTATGCAGACTCTATAAATGGTACTTTATCATACTATAGAGATAGACTTGGTCTTGAGTGTGATTATGTAATTCATCTACCTGATGGTAGATATGGATTGTTCGAATGTAAGTGTGGAGATTTATATATTGAAAAAGCTGTTGATAATTTAAATAAATTTAATGAGTTGATAGAAAAAGCTAATTATAATAACACCAGTTTTAAAATTCCATTACCAACTGTTAGAGCAATAATAACTGATGAAGGATATGCTTATACGAGAAAAGATGGAATTCATATTATACCAATCAGTTGTTTAAAACATTAAATATTGAGATAAAATGGATAATTAAATATGACAGATTATGATGTAGAAATGAATATAATTCAAGACTTGTTTGATGTAGAACTAAATGAATGTTGTCCTTTAGGCGACAAAAACATGACAAGAATAGAAGAGATGGAAAAAATACTTTTAAGTATAATTAATGAAGATAGTTTTAAAAAGAACTGGTATGATAACTCGAAGAATACTAATGCTCCACCAGATTTTATTTCAGAAAATCTATCATTATGTATGGATATTATGAGAGTAGATGACCATTCACAAGGAAAAGGAAAGAATGAATGTAGGAGATTAGAAAGCAAGAGGCATGATGAACTAGCATCTATTTTTAATAACTATGAAAGAATTTATGTAAACGAACAAACGGGTTTAGAACAAAATTTAGATCATAATTATAGTTTTTATTACAAGGAGTTTAAAAGAGTAATTGATAAACATATAAGAAGGCTAAAAACATATAAAAATAATTATGGGACTGAGAAATCCTTATTTTTGGTAGCTGATGAGAGTAGTGGAACATATTATAGGAGAAAAAAAGGTAATTATGGAGAATTGCACATATTTTTTTATGATAAAAGATTTGTGGAATCTTTTATTGATTCCGAACTCGATTATTTAATATGGTTTGCTCCATATAAGTTTTTTGAAACTATACCACCCAAACGTGAGTATCCTACAGTGGTATTCTATGATATAAAAGGATTTAGAAGTAGAAAAAATGAGTTAATTGATTATGAAGAAAATATGATGTGTAGTAATGAAGACTAATAGTAAAGGAAGATGACTATTAATGTACAGTTCAGTTAAATATACCTTTTAGAGTAAGAAAAAATTCAAACTGGATTAGCAAAAATTGATGAAATAAGAAAAATCTAGTACTTTACAATTTATAAAATTTTCTATATAATGTCTTTGCTTTACAGGGTAATCTGCAAGCTTGTTTTGCTTACGAGATTTTGTAAAGCTTTTTGTTTGCTCTTTTCCTTGTAGAGTGGAAAGGAGTTCAAATGAAAAAGTACTATTTAGTTATGCAAAACAGAAGCATGATTAGTGAAATTTCTGCTAGATTATTAAGTAGTGGTGTTTTTCAGTTCATTGGACTTAGTCATAACGGTTTTGAACTAGAAAATAAAATGGGACAGATTTCTAGTTCGGATATTATTATTGTTGAAGATTGTTTTTCTGGTGATGAATTACATGAAATTGTTCGTTTTATTAATGGAAAGGCTGCATCAGTTCTTGGTGCAAGAAGAATTTTTAAGGCATTAATTTATCCTCGTGGTGCGCGTGTCCCTGATATTGTTGAATTAACTGAGCTAGGATTTGATATGGCTATATCGCTAGCATATTCTAATCAATATATTATTAATAGAATCAATATGCTTATCTATAGCAATACTTGTTTTGTGTTAGATCATTGGGTAAGTCAAATTATACAGGAAGGAATAGAAATACCTAATTTTAATGAAACATTGACAAATTTACTACATGAAATTGGAATAGCATCTTCTTTGCTTGGAAGTATCTTTTTAAAACGCGCTATAGAAATTGCATTTATTAATTTACAAAGTGTTACATTAGGAATAACGAAAGTTATTTATCCAACTGTTGCTATTATGTATAAAACAACTCCAACTAAAGTCGAGCGTGCGATCAGATTTGCAATTGATACAAGTTGGCAAAGAGGTGATGTGGATGTGATAAATCAAATCTTTTCATATTCGTATTCAGTTGAAAGAGGAAAGCCTACGAACGGAGAATTCGTCGCCAATATTGCTGATTATTTGATTTTAAAATTCCGTGCAGAGCGAAAACTGTTTTTATATGAACATTATGAGCAGGTTGAAAAAATTAATGCTTTGATCGATATATCGACTAGTGAAATAGCTGCTGGTGAAAAAAATCTTGTGGAATTTGCTATGGATAATAATAAGAAGAAAATAAAACTATGATTAAGTATAAGGCTCAATTAAATATTACTAATAAATTCATAGTTGATGTTAGAAAATCAATCAATAGAATTATTAGTTTAAACAAATCTAAAAGAATGCATGGCAGTATGAGTGCTTCTGATGAGAGGATCTTTAAGGTTGGACAATATGTCAGTCAAATGGATTATGAAAGTCTAGTTAATTATATAAGTCATTGTGAGGAGGATAGATTAAAACTTATTAATTTATTAGTTTATTTGTATGGAAAGAATATTTGCTTGTTTAGTGAAGAAAAAGCTATCGATATCTTAAAAGATATTAAGTCTAATGCATGTTTATACAAGGCTTGGACTTTGTTGATTGAGTATTATCTTTTTAAGAGCAACAAGAATGAGGCGAGCAAGTATATCGAAAAATATAAAGAAATTGATGAGGGATATTATTATTACCTACTAGGCAATTCCATTGATGATAAGAAAAAGAAGCTTGATTGTTATTTAGAAGCGGTAACAGCGCTAAAACCATGTTATAAGGCTTA
This sequence comes from uncultured Bacilli bacterium, assembly GCA_948525355.1. Taxonomy (GTDB): domain Bacteria; phylum Bacillota_I; class Bacilli_A; order RFN20; family CAG-288; genus CAG-345. The sequence continues at coordinate 3,939 of CAOSOP010000033.1, forward strand.
TTTGAAAATTGGTGATGTAGCTGAGGATAAGGAAGCTTTCTATAAACTAGCAGTTATAAAGCGTATTGAAAATTCGTATTCAAAGTTAGGAGGGCATTACAAAATGATAAATGATGAATTGAAAATGACGAATTGCTTTAAGAAAGGAGAGATGAATCAGGAGATTGATAGTTTAAAATCTTTAGTAAAACTCTATATTAAGATGCAAGATTTTGAAGGAGTTGAAAAGTATCGTAAAAAACTTTTCCTTGCGATTGAAAAAAATGAACGGCTAGAACTCTTAGAGTTAATAATCAAAATGAATATTGAGTGTAAAGACTATGATAGGGCATTAAGATTAGCTAAGTTTTATCAAAAAAGTGATTACGTCAACGCAAGTTTTCTACTAGTAGAAATATATGAGAGGAAAGATAACTATAAGACTGCATTAGATATTCTTTTTAAACTCGCGAAAGAATATAAAAACAAAAGGGCTTTAAAAAGGATAGGGGAATACTATATTTATGGTTATGGGGTTATCAAAAGAGATGTTGATAAAGGAATAACATTAATTCAACGTTCTGGATTAAGAAGTGGTCGCGAGATAATTAGTATCTGCTATTTAAAAGGAATGTGCGGTGAAGAAATGATTGAAAAAGGATTTATGGCGCTAGCACAAACAACCGAAAGTTCTAAAACAGCAGCGCTTTATGTCTATGCATGTTATTTCTATCAGTATTTTGTTGGCAAAGACCAAATTGAGGAAGTTAGATTATATAATCTTTTGTTAAATAAATACCGAATGAAAAAGATCGAGATAAATGCGTTTTTATTAAACAACAGTGATTTAAATAAGAAGAATATAAAATATCCTACTTTAGCAAGCAGGATATTATTTTAAAGCGAGTTTTTTAAGTGATTCTTTAAAGTAATCATCAATTGGTGCATAGATGACCATTTCTTTATTTGATGTTGGATGTTTAAAACTTATTTTATAAGCGTGGAGCAATTGTCCCTTAGAAAACTCATTGATATCAGTCGATTTTCCATAAGTTTGATCACCGATAATTGGATAGTTAAATGAAGATAAATGAACTCTAATTTGATGGGTGCGGCCTGTTTCAAGACGACATTTTAATAATGACGAAGTCTTATATGCTTTAACTACTTGGAAGTGAGTAATAGCAGATTTTCCTTGATCATATGGAACTACGGCCATATTCTTTCGATCACTCCCACTTTTACCAATGTTTGCATCGACCATAAATTTGCTGTAAATAGGTCTTCCTTTGACAATACACAAATATTCTCTTTTAACTTCGTGATTCTTCACCATTTCTTGAAGTTGCGCCAAAACTTTAATATTTTTTGCGATTATCAAGGCACCGCTAGTATCCTTATCTATACGATGGACAATGCCTGGACGAGTTGGATCTGAACTGTTAAAGTTCTTTAACTCATCATAATTTGCGCAAAGAAAATTAACTAAAGTGTCATCGCTATGACCAGCAGATGGATGAACAACAATGCCGCGATGTTTATTTATAACCATCAAATCTTCATCTTCATATAAAAGGTCGTATGGTGCGGAAGAGAAATCGCCTTTAGTTATTTCTTTTATCACTTCTTTATAAACGACTTCGATGATATCATTAGGTTTTATCATCATCCCAGCTTTTTTAACAAGTTTTTCATTGAGATAAACTTGACCAGAGACAATTGCTTTCTTTATTTGTGATCTAGAAGAAGAAGTTTTTTTAGCCAAAAACTCATCAATTCTTCCACACTCATCAGATATGTATTTTTCCTTATTTTCCGTCATTCTCATCCTTCTTTTCTTCTAAATTGTTTTGTAAGTTTTCACTTAAGTGTTTTATAGAATCGTTGCTGATTATATCTTCAGTAGTTCTTTCTTTTTTCTCAATAGCCTTAGCTTCTTTTTTCTTACTAACAAACTCATAGATTATTTCAGAAATAATAAGCATGATAACACCGATGACCAAATACATATCGGCTAAATTGAATATAGGGAAATCGATAAAGGTAAATTGAATAAAGTCGATGACTTTCTTTTCATAAAATGCTCGGTCAATAAGATTTCCATATGCACCAGATATCATTAAAAACAATGATATCTTAGTAAGCAGGTTTAATTTTTTATATTTAATGATTAAGAAAATAACCATACCAGTTCCACATACAACACTAAATGTAATCAATAGCCAGTCCATATCAGCGAAGATACCCCAAGCTGCACCAGTATTATGAGTTAGAGTGAAAGATAAAAAGTTTTTAATAACTACTATAGAATTTCCATCTTCTTTTAATATTACTTTTTCAAATAACTGCTTAGTAAGTATGTCGAAAAAGAATAGTAAAGGAATAATCCATAGAAAAGATTTAAAAAACCAAATAAGCCCTTTTTTAATCTTCTCCATATTCCCTCTTTATAGTATTTGCACATCTTTCACAAAGATGTTCACCGTTTTCATTTGTACTGGTTTCATCAAAATAGTTCCAACAGCGGTCACATTTTGTACCAGAGTGTTTTTTAACACTTAAAGCTTCACCGAAAGCAAATCCAGAAACGTTGAGTGCATGGGCTAAAGCTTCTTCACCTATGCCTACGAGCAAGTCTTTCTCATTCTCTTCAGGACTATAGGTAACAAAAGCTTCGCTCGATGAGTTGATAATTTTTTCTTGTCGTTTAGCTTCAATAGCAACCTTAACTTTAGATAATACCTTTTGAAACTCAGTATACCTTGTTAAAAGAGCATCATCGACCTTATAAGTTGGAAAGTCAGAAAGTGCAATTGAGAGGTCAGTCTTTAAATAGTTAGGAAGATTAGAATTAACTTCTTCCATAGTAAAGCAAAGAATAGGTGAAAGAACAATACAAAGCTTTTTGGATATATTTGCCATGACATATTGGCATGCCATTCTTCTTTGAGAATTCTTCTCATCACAATAGAGGTAGTCCTTGCTTATATCAAGATAGAAAGCTGATAAGTCATTGATTAAGAAATTTAAGACTGTAGAACTAACAGTGCTATATTCGAAATTGTTATAAGCCTTATCACATATTGCTAAGACAGAGTCTAATTGATTTAAAATCATTTTATCGATGATAGTAAGATTTTTCTCATCAAATTTAGATAAATCGGCAAAAACACCTTCTTCTACTTGTAAATTAGCCAACATGAATTTAAAGGTATTACGAATCTTACGATAACTATCAGAAGTGATTTTAATTAATTCTTCTGATAATTTAGTCTCTTGTGTGAAATCGACAAAAGTTGTCCATAAACGGAAGATATCTGCCCCATACTGAGAGCATATCTTATTTGGATCGACACCATTACCTTTTGATTTAGAAAACTTTTCTCCATTTGCATCAACCATCATTCCATGAGTGACAATTTTCTTAAAAGGTTTTTTAGAGGTTGTGGCAATAGAAAGAATGAGTGATGAATTGTACCATCCACGATATTGGTCATTTCCTTCAAGATAAACATCAGCAGGGAAATTACGATTTCTATCTATATCAACAGATTTAAATGATGAACCAGAATCAAACCAAACATCCATAATATCTTTTTCTTTAGTGAATATACCATTTGGTGAATGCTTTGACTTATATCCTTTAGGTAAAAGTTCTTCTGCACTTAATTCAAACCAGGCAGAAGATCCTTTTTGTCTGATTATTTCTGCGATATGGTCAAAAACTTCTTTGTCCATAATTGGAGTATCATCTTCACAATAAATGATTGGAATTGGAACACCCCAAGCTCTTTGACGAGAGATGCACCAATCATCTCTGTTTTCTATCATTTTGTATAGTCTAGCCTTTCCCCATGCAGGTTTAAACTCAACTTCTTCGACTGCTTTAAGAAGTTTATCTTTGAATTCAGATAAAGAAGCAAACCATTGTGTTGTAGCTCTGAAAATTAAAGGCTTATGTGTTCTCCAGTCAAATGGATAAGAGTGGGTAATTTTTTCTTCGTGCAATAATGCACCAGTTTCTTTAAGCATAGTTATGACAATATTATTGGCATCTTCAAAGAAAACACCATCAAGTCTTTCGCCAGCTTCGCTGGTTAGCTTTCCTTTATTGTCAACAGGGCAGAATGGAGCAATGTTATATTTTAAACAGACCTTGTAGTCATCCATACCATGTCCTGGGGCAGTATGAACGCATCCTGTACCAGCATCATCAGTAACATGGTCTCCAACAATAACTAAAGATTCACGATCATAGAAAGGGTGAAGGGTTTTAGTGTACTCAGCATCAATTCCTTTGAATGTACTTTTAAGGCTGACATTTGTAAGATTTAGTTTATTAATTAAACTTTCAGCAAGGCTAGTTAAAAAAATCAAACGTCCTTGATCACATTGATATATTCCATATTCTAAATCTGGATTTAAAGATATTGCAAGATTGGCAGGTATGGTCCAAGGTGTAGTTGTCCAAATTACAAAAGCATCACCAGCTTTTATAACTCCGTGATCTTCCTTAACTTTAAACTTTACGAAGATTGTGGTAGATTCGACATCCTGATATTCAATTTCTGCTTCAGCTAAAGCTGATTCAGAACTATAAGACCAGTTAACAGGCTTCAATCCACGATAAATATATCCTTTTAAAGCCATATCAGCGAATATTTTAATCTGCTCAGCTTCAAATTCAGGATTTAATGTTAAATAAGGATTGTCCCAGTCAGCGATAACTCCAAGTCTTTTCATTTGAGCTTTTTGTCTTTCGACTTGTTTATGAGCAAATTCTTCACAACATTTTCTAAAATCAACAACAGACATCTTTCTTCTATCTTTTCCTGACTTTGTCACAGCATTCTCAATTGGAAGACCGTGTGTATCCCAACCAGGTGTGAATTCAACATAATAGCCTTTAAGATTCTTATATCGATTATATATATCTTTAACAATGCGGTTTAGAGCATGTCCAGCATGAATATCGTTGTTTGCATATGGAGGACCATCATGAAGATAAAAAGCCTCGTGACCTTTATGTTTTTCCAAAAGTTTTTTATAAAGTTCTATCTTATCAAAATATTCAACTAAAGCAGGCTCCTTAACATTAAGATTTCCTCTCATTTCGAAACTTCCTTTAGGCATATTTAATGACTTTTTCAATTCCATATCTACCTCCTAAATAATAAATATAATATATTTATATAAATAGCACGTAGAATATTATAAATAATAGATAATTTAAGGTCAACTCAATTAAAACATAAGTGTTCTTATTTTTAAAAGCGCAGTGCGGAAGAGAAAAAACGAAATTTTGTAGTTGGCATAGATGAAAATATAAGTTTAATTAGTTTTTATAAAATGCAACCTATTGATTAATTGTAATTAATAATTATATTTGATAAATCAATTTATTTAGAGATTTTTTGTGTTGGCTTCGCCTTTTTGCGGCTTCACTTCTGGCCAAATAGAGGGGTATTTTTCGATGTTTTGGAGGTCCATATTCCAGTAATAAGCTATGCTTTGTAGCGTACCTAAATAGACCTTTGGATTGTATTTTACGAG
>CAOSOP010000034.1 GCA_948525355.1 uncultured Bacilli bacterium
TCTTTTATTAAAATTATTTTTTGTTTCTCTATAAAATGCATCTGTTGTCCAAACCCTTCCCTCAACATAAGGAATCTTGTTATTTTTCATAAAATCTGCAACTGCTGTCGAATTTTTAATTTTTATATAATCTTTTGCTGGGGCATAATGATATGAAGTACCCTCATCCCTATAAGCATAAGTAGGAACGACAACTTTGTTGTTACAAATATTTTTATCTAATGAACCCGCAGAGCCAAATACAAGAAACTTTGTACTACCAAGTATTGTTAAAACTTTTTCTAACATTCCTACTGAAGCGGGAGCACCAAGTAAAGTTTTATAAAAACCAATATTTTTATTTTTATATTTAAATGTGTAAATTGGAGATTCTCCGTTAACACATTTAAAAATACCAACTTGTTTTGGTTTAAATTGTTCTATAACAAATCGTTCAATTTTATCAGAGAATGTAGCAATGCAAATGTCACATTTAACCAAGACTTTTTGTTTTATTGGGTTTATTATTGCATCACTTTTGTCATCAAAACTTTCATTTATCATATTCTTTTTCCTGTGTAGTTTATTATAGCATATGTTTTATAAATTAGTGTAAAAAGAATAAAAAATAATACAAAAATTTGTGTTGGCATTGAGGGCTTGTCTTGATACAAGATAGTTAACTTCGTTCGTCAATGACAAGCACGCGCCAAATAAATTTAAGTTAGAGGGTGAAAAGTGTTCGCGTACGCACTACCAACGGCACTTTCGCTAATGTGTTTTCATCTCTTATTTTTTAATGTAAACAAATGTTCTTTGCTACCAAGGTTAAAATATATTGCTTTTCGTAAACCTTGACAACGGTAGAAATATTCGTTTTTTTCTAGTTAAGATAGTATGAAGAAAAAAGAAAACACCATTTTTGTTTTGGTGTTCTCTTTTTTATTTTGCTAGTTTCAAAAGTAAGTGACTAATGCTTCCTTTTTTATTTTTTTAATGTTGATATGTTTTTTCTACCGATTCATGTCTAGCAATAAACGAACGTTTGCGTTTTCCATCATGGTGAACAACAAGTGTTGAATCAACTTCAGTTGCTAAGTTAGCAACCTTTTCAGATGGTGTTGATAGAATAACTTGAAGTCCAAAGTTTCTTAACAAAGAAACTGATTCTTTAATACGAACAGCATCCATCTTAGAGAACGCTTCATCAAATATGACTAGACGAATCGTATTGTTATTTCTATCCTGATTTGTTCGATATAATTGAGCAAATGATGCGAGAATAGAAATATAGAATGGTGTTTGCGTTTCACCACCAGATTTTCTTCTAAATGTTTTAGCTAATGAAGAAGTAAATTCTGAATCATCTGACTTAACATGTAAGTCAAAGACAAGATATGTACGATAGTCAGTAAACTTTTCAATCTTTTGTGCGACTTCCGCTCTTTGCTCTGCTGAATTATTTTCATTACTAACAGAAGTAATTAAATCAATCAATTCACCTATTAATGTTGAATACTTTTGTGCAAATAAATCATTTGGATCTTGTGCTTTTAAGACCAAATCATCCATAATCATATCGTAATATGCACGATAGTCTCTATTAGGAGTTACAGAGAAACGATATTTATCACGGCCGAATTTTATTGATTCTAATGCCTCATTAAGCTTATCTATTTGTGCATTAACTTCGGTAATGCATGTACGAAGTTTATATAAGAAATCATCTCTTGCCTCATTAATGGCTTTTTCATGAGCATTCTTAATCTCGTTAATATACTTAGGAAGTTCGACACCGCTCAATCTATTAAGTTCATCATCAAACTCTTTATTAGTTGTAACATCATCATAACGATAGTTCAAATGATATTCAGTTACATATCTTTCTCTCTTATTACGAAGATTGCTCTCACTCTCTCTCATTCTACTATTGTCCTGAGAAAGTTTTTTGGCTGACATTGAAATGATTTTATTTATGTCAGCTTGACGGGTACAAACTATATAATATGGCTCACCAGAATTATCAACAAATTCTTTATCATAAAGACTTAAATTCTTATAACTCTCATCATAAGCAATCTTTAATTCTGGTATCTTTACTTTTTCAAGTTCAACAATAATAGTGTCATAACTACCAGTTGCTTTAGTCAATACAGCATAGTTTTCTTTCAAATCCTGAATATCTTTATCAATATTTTCAATATCGTTATCGATTTCAGTTACATCTTCTGCATCACCTTCATTCAACTCTTCGTCATAATTATCTATTCTTACCAATAAATCTTGAACACCAGCAAAGGCTTTAATACTTTGAATATAAGAATCACACTCATTAGTTGTCATAACTTGAACAGTAGATGTTTTAAACATACCTAGAGAGTTATTAACTCTATTGAGCATAGAGAATTCTCTATCTAGTTTGTTAAATTCTTCTGAATGAGTATATGCATCTTCACTAGAAACATTTGTTCCAATAAAGTTTTCCGCTGAACGTTTTGGATTTAAGTACCAAGTTGAGAAATTATGATATCCAGTACAATCAGGAAGTAAACCATTGCCAGATTCTCTAGCCTCTTTAAATGTATGGCATCTCTTTATTCTTCCTAATAAGAAATCAGTATAGGCTCTAGCACCTTCGTCATCTGTATCAACAACTCTCGCAAGTGATCCATCATCAGCACGTGGACCTTTTTCAATAAGCTTAGAAGCATCCACTAATGAAACATTGAAAATATCCTTCATACGACAGAGGTCTGAGAATATTTCATTTGCTTCTTCATAATATTCTTCGTTAACAAAGAAATTAAATTTATTGTTATATAATACTGCCTCAATAGCACGTGTCCATGTCTTATCCTTAATATCGATTAAATCGCAGTATGAATCAACATATGCATCATCGTGCAACTCTAACAAACGATCTAACAAGCTCTGTTTTAAATCAACATATCTTTGTGGGAAAGGTTTTTGTCCTCTCTTTAGCGAATTTAAATTAGCAAGTGTGGCACTTCTTTTTAAAGACTTGTCATAAATTTCGTTTTCAAGTTTTGTTCCAACAGAAGCAGCCATACGATTGAAACTGCTGATAAGTTCTTGGAATCTTCTTAAATCCTCTTCATTCAAAGTCTTCTCTTCAATTTTATCATCGACTTCTAAAGCAAATGAATGAAGTGCATTAGAGAGATTTTCAAATTCTTTAAGACTTGATTTCAAAGGATCATTTAAAAAGTCTATGTTACAATCATTAAATGCATTTACAACATCATTAGAAAGCTTTGCAAAACTGTTAACATATCCTCTAATCTTTGCAAGTGCTACTTCATATCCAGTTTGAAGTGCTGCAACCTTATCAGTCAATTCACTCTTTTTATTTTGTAAAATGCTGGTACGAGAAAAGCCAGGTAATTTAAGCTTTTGCATACGCTTTTGATCTTTTTCCTGCTCTAATTCACGAATATTAATATTTATAGACGCAATCTGTTCTATAGCTTCTTCATTGCTAGCTTTAGTATCAGATAATTCCTTTAAAGCCTTTTCGTATTGGAGTTTAGCTATTTCATAGTTAGCTCTATCAACTGCATATCTAGACAAATAAGCCTCTTCCTTAATTCTTGAATACTCTTCATATGCTAAGCTAATATCCTGAAGTTTATTTATCTTAACTTGCATTTTCTTAGCTTCAATATCAAGCTTTTTATAAGCAATGATATTGCTTTGTGTCTTAGATATATCAACATGGTGTTCAATGTCGCAAACAAATTCTGTGATAAACTGAGAAATGTTGACAATAGGAGTAAAGCCAACCGCCTTTTTAAATAGAGTGAAATACTTATCTGACATGACGCCAAACTTAACTTTAATAAACTCTCTGTAGGCAGAATGCGTTGAAAAGAAAGTAAAATCTTCTGGTTTATAAGTCTTTTTACAGTACTCTATAAGTTCTTTACCAGACATGGCGACAAATCCATTCTTTCCTTCAGCAGGAATAGTAAAACTATGTTCTGGGAATTCATCATTTATATAGAAAAATTGATAATCATCTCCTTTTAAAGTCGAGCAATCAAAATAAATTCCTATAGTAAAATGACTTCCATCATCCTCTTTAAACTGTAAAACAACATAGGAAGTAAATGAACCTTTTCTCAAAGCCTTGACATTTCCATCAGCATCTTCACCAGTTTCGCCATAAAGATAACCCTTGAGAGTACGGCCAGTTTTTTCAGAAGCTGCTTTATTAAAGTTTTTACCCGAAGGATCACCTGTCAAAACAATCTGCATAGCATCGATGATTGTACTTTTACCAGTACCATTTGCACCTGTTAAAAATGTAATATTTGATATAGGAACAGTTTCATTTAAAAAATAGTGCCAATTTATTAATCGCAATTTATCATATAATATCATTTTCCACCTCACCATTTCCTGAATTATTTGATCCATCTATTGAATTAATTTCATCCAAGAGACTATTCATTTGATTTGGATCGATAACATAGCGTATTGAAGGAAGAATATAGAAAGAATAAGAAGAATCAGAAAAAGAATTCTTCGCTCTAGCGATAATATTGTGACTAGATAAAAATCTTAGTGCATTCGCAATCGTCAAAGAAGAAATTCTTTTATTAACTCGATTCAATCCCAAATCCTTAATCAATAGTTTTAACGATGCAGAATCAATCAACACATCTGTTTGTGAAGAACTAAGTTTAAGCGCATCTTCATAATAAAAACGAAGTGCATAAACCAAAAGCGTTGTCACACCATCAAGACGAAGTCTATTCTCCCCATCAGGACTATTAATAAAGATTATTCCATAATCGTCATCCTTATTTAAATTCAATCCAGCAAAAGCCAAGTAATTCTCGAATATATCAAAATACGTCTCGATAAACAAATAAGCTTGCGTTGTTTTCGAAATTCCTGTTGCACGATCATACTTTTTTCTTACGATAAAAGTTGTGAACAAGAGTTCATTCATATATTGGGCAAATTGTCTTTTAGCTGAACTACTTAAACCATTAAATTTTTCTTCAAACATAATAACACCTCCTTAAACTATCTTTTTTTGACAAAATGAAAATTAGGCAAGATAAAACCTTGTTTAATTATTTCAAACGGCTCATCTATTCTTTCCATTTTACAAAACATCAAATCCAATTCTGCTCTGACGGTAGCAAGAATAAATAAAATGAAATCATCCATGTCATTAAAATCAATATCACCAGTAGTGATCTCATCTTTATTTCCAAATGCTTCAATCATAAAGTCATCAATTCCTTCAGCTCCATATCGGCTGTATTCTGCAAATAATTCATCAGCAAAATCATCGTCCGTTGGATCAAATGGATCAGCCAAAACAACGAGTTCATCATCAACTGGCTTTTCACTACGACGATATGGCATCGTCAACGAATCAGAATCAATACATCCCTGTTGATATATACTCAAAGTATTAGACATTTTTTGAATAAATGGTATTTGATCATAATCCTCATCGCTAGCCTTTATAGCCATCGATGCTCTAACCAAAATATCTTTTATCTTTCCTTGGATTGTTTTATCGGAAGAAGAAAGATAATTAACCTTTTTTTGAACTGCCTCAGTATAGTTTGCATTTGCTGCATCAATATCCTCAAAACTATTATGAAGCTTATGAAGCTTATCAATTATTTCTTGGATTGTCTTAAAAACAAACTGCTCTAATTCTTCATCAGTTTTTCCGACCAAATTTGGTTCATTCTTTGCCTGAGCAATAAGTCTATCCATTATTCTTTCACTATCCAACCACTTATTTAAAATAGCAATCGTAGGAATAGCATATAAACCCAAAGAGTCATAAGTTTTCATAGGGTGATAAAGCTTATCATTAATCTCTATTTGGAACGAATCAAAATGCTGCCTCAATGCCTCGTTAGGAGAAAAGACATTTGTCAATTGATGTCCAAATACACAAATAGAGTGATAAAGAATCGTCACATTAAGTTCAAGCTCTTCAACATTGCGTCGACAATTCAAAACTGTCTTAAACATATAATCGTCTTCTTTTTCATCTTCTAGTTTTAATTCACTATAGGTTTGGTGAACAAGTGGAAGATACATAGCAACATCAGTTACTAAACTAGAAAACAATTCCAAAAACTTAAATGCGTAATTTGGAATATAAACATATTCGATATTAGTTCTAATATCTTTTTCTATTTCTATCCAACCTGTGACCTCAAGCTTTCTTACAATATAATAAATCTTAACTGCTGATGAATGCTCATCGATTGGCTCATTGCTTGTAACCTCATCGTCAGAATTTTTATCATCAAGTCTGTCTATTGAAAGTTCGAACAAAGACATCATATCTGAAAGTTTTGAATTAAGTATTTCTAGATAATCAGATTTCTTTATTCGAGTCTTATAAATCTTTAAAGTATCATACAAAGCTAAAAGGGCAACAGAATAAACTGTTTTATATTTACGTGATAAGATAGAAAAGAAATTTTCTGGAATTTTAGTAAATAAATTTGTCATATTTTAGCCCCTAAATATTGTATAATTTTCCACCTCTATAAGCAATAAAAAAAGCACATTTTTTTCAAATATTTTTTTCATTCATTTTCAAAGAGTTTTTTCAATATTTATAAAACAAAATGTTTCAAACTCAATATTTGTGATAGACTAATTTTAAAAGAAATGTTAAAATTGAAAACGATCATAGGAGGAAACAATATGGACTTAAAAGGATCAAGAACTGAACAAAACTTAATGGCTGCTTTTGCTGGTGAAAGTCAAGCACGCAATAAGTACACTTATTATGCTAGTGTTGCTAAAAAGGCAGGATATGAACAAATCGCTGAAATCTTCTTAGAAACAGCAAACAATGAAAAAGAACACGCCGAACTTTGGTTCAAAGCTTTACATGGAGGAAAGGTTCCAACAACTGAAATCAATCTTCAGGATGCAGCAAATGGCGAGAACTATGAATGGACAACTATGTACAAAGAATTTGCCGCTATCGCGCGCGAAGAAGGCTTTGAAGCTATCGCAAGACAGATGGAAGGTGTTGCCGCTATCGAAAAAGCTCACGAAGAAAGATACCTCGCACTTTTAAACAATCTCAAGACCGACAGAGTCTTTATCAAAGAAGATGTTGTCGTTTGGAAATGCCGTAATTGCGGACATATTCACGTCGGAAAAGAAGCACCAAAAGTTTGTCCTGTCTGCTTACATGCACAAGCATACTTTGAAGTTGAAGCAAAGAACTATTAATTTAACTCAAAATAAAAAGGGCTCTTGCCCTTTTTTTATTTTTTAAAAATGTTGAATAATATGAGTAAAAAACACAAGAATAAAAACGACGCTAGTTAGCGCCATGCAACATACACTTCCACCTTTTAGGAGGTGCCAATGAGAAGACTAAAAAAAATATATATAATCACTTCTCTTGCTGGATTCGCTCTTGGAGTTTATCTTTCAAAAAAGAAAGAATGCAACAAAAGCAATGCCGATATGATGACAGTGATTGAAGAAAATTTTGATGAAGCCAACATGGATTCATTGAAAGAAAAACTTCAAGATCTCCTTACGAAACTGAACACAAAGAAAATCAAAAAAACTACTGTTTCACTTCTCAAGACCATTGATTCTAAGCTCGAAGAAATAATTAAAACTATGAGCAACTAGCGCCAATAAATTGCATGGCGTTTTTTTGTGAAAATTTTTCATTTGTATATGAAAATTTTTTCATATATAATTTAAGTAGTGAAAAACGGAGGTACAAAAAATGGGTCAATTTAAGGATCGTGTAACTATATACGAAGTCGCTAAAGCAGCAGGGGTTTCACTAGCTACAGTTAGTAGAGTTATTAACCATCATCCTAACGTTACTGAAAAGACAAGGATACAAGTCGAGAACGCTGTAAATAGATTAGGATATAAACCATCTGCACTTGCACAAGGGCTCGCAACAAGTAAGTCAACAAATATCGGTATTGTCATACCATCAGTAAACTATGTATATATCGCTAATATGCTTGCAGGTATGGCAGACATCGCTACAATATATGGATTCCAATCAACTTTATTTGTTACTCAACATTTAAAAGACGAGGCAAAAGTTGTTTTCGAAAAATTAATCACTTCACATGTAGATGGTGCATTAATTTTTGATGATCAGCTTGATGAAGAAGATATTAAAGCATTACAAAAATTTAATATTCCGTTTGTAACATTTAATCATAATGCCGAAGGTCCTAAATGTTTATCAATTGTTCTAGATTATGAATCAACAATGATTGAGTTGTTAAATAGTCACTATGAATCTAAAAATCCGCACGCTGTTAAGTTTTTAAATATTGATGAGAGTGGACTTATGATGGAAAGATTGCAACAAGCTATAGAAACAACATGTAAAGAACATAATGCTGAACTTGAAGTTATTAACGCACAAGATTCGTACCATCACCTCTATAATCAAATGTTGGAATACTTTGAAAAACATAAAGAAGGTGGATACTTCATTTGTCCTAGAGATTCACAGGCATGTGCTGTATTAAACGCTGCTTTAGAAAAAGGATTAGATGTTCCAAAACAAGTAGAAATAGTCTCAATAGTTGGAACAAAATACTCCTATATAGTTAGACCACAGATTTCTTCACTTGATATTGATATGTTTGAAATAGGATCCATAGCAATGAGACTTCTAACAAAAATGCTAAAAGAAGAAGGTCTCTCAACTAATGTATATCGCAAAAAATCAACATATACTTCTCGCGGAACAACGATAGATTAATTAAATGGGCGGATAGCCCATTTTTTATTTGCTTCGCCTTTTTGCGGCTTCACTTCCGGCCAATTTTCAGGTATTTTTATGTCGCTTCCAGCGTAGTTTTGTGCATCAATTATCCAGCTTAATGCAATAGTTTGATTAGTGCCAAAATAGACTTTTGGGTAGTATCTTTCAAGGCTGTTTGCGTAGTTATAATGTAGCATTTCATGGCTTAAATTAAGGGTGTTGAGGGTAGAAACAACTTGTAAGTTTCCAATGGGATTGTTTCCTTTGTTAATCTGCATAAGGCAGTATATGTAATTTCTATTATTCCATGTTGCTAGTGCTAATTGGCCACGGTTAGTTACTTGATATCTAGTAGGTACGGCTCCGCCGCCACCCACACCCCCTCGGTCATCGCCAGGGGCGATTCCCTCGGGGGTGTGGGTGGAGGGGGTGAGTAAAAATCCTAAATACTGCAATTAAACTCTTATAAATGGCTATTATTCTTGCAACAATAATCATAAATTAATTTATAAAAAGCCTTCGGTGTTCGCTTCGCCTTTTTGTGAACCCTTTTCCGGCCAATTTTCAGGGTATTTTATGCCACTTTGAGTGTCACCATTCCAGCCTGTTCCTAACACTTGAGGCGTACCTAAATAGACTTTGGGAT
>CAOSOP010000035.1 GCA_948525355.1 uncultured Bacilli bacterium
CGTCAAAACACCTCAAAACCACCCGCAAATCAATGGCCCAACTCGTACCAAAGCAACACGCAAAAAGGCGAAGCCAACTTTTAAATACTGATTAAATCTCTTTGTGGGTGAATGCTTTACCAGCTATTTCACCAAGTTTTATATATGTATGATTTATTGGATCATAGGTGATTGGTTTAAGCTTTTTATAGTCGATTTTATTGTTTGAAAGTACAGAATCATCAACAATAATGTTTAATATTTCACCATGATAGTAACCATCTTCAGTGTTTTTAATTAATTTGCATTCTAATATCATTGTGAATTCATTTATTACTGGAGCATTTATTATTTTGCTTTTTGTTTCGGTAAATCCTGCTTTATTAAACTTTTGCTTATCATCATTTCCTGAGACTATACCAATATAATCAATCTTATCTAATAAATCTTCTGTACCTATGCTTATCGTAAAACATTTTTTATTTTTTATATTCTTTGCAGTTAGATGATCTTCACTTAAAGTAAAAAATACTTTATTATCATCAAGAATACCACCCCATGCTGCTGTCATTGCGTTAGGTGTATTATCATCATTATAAGTACCAATTACTAAAACTGGCATAGGGAATAAATATGTATGTGCTCCAATATCTTTTTTCATAGAAGCCTCCTTTTCTTATATAAATCCTACCACTTGCGATGAAAGAATAAAAGTTGTAGTTTTTTTTGTTTATATTTACATAAACTAAAATATGTAATAATTATAATGTATTTTTCTCTTTAAAAAGTATTCTTTCATGATATAATTAAGTCGTAACTTTCTTTCTAGGGTTAATTTAAAGTTTTAATAAATAGATTATTAGTTTATAGGAGGCAATATGAACGAAAAAAACAATTCAACAAATCCAAAGCGTAAAGGGTTTTGGACCAATATTCTTCTATATATTGCAGTATTTGGTATTTCTGCATTTATGCTTTTCTACTTCGTTAAACCATTTGGAAAAAGCAACAAGAATGTTATAAATGTTAATAGTAATGATATTACAATGGTTTGTAATAGAGTTAATGTTGGTGATACTTGTAATTCAAATGAGGACTATACTTATGAAGGTAAACTTGCAAGCATTCTAGAAAAAGAATATGTATTTTCTTTAAAGACACAGATCTATAGTACTGATGAATCAATTCATTTAATCAGTGGATATTACTATGCTATTGATCAAGCAACAATGGTTATTAATAATAGTGTTAGATATGAGTTTACTGGTAGACTTAATGAAGAAGCATATCATAATTTCAAAATGTTATTAACGGTTCGTCGTAAATATGAAGTAACTAAAACAGGTGAAGGAAAAAATGTCACTTATGTTTATGATACTTCTAAACCAGTAAATGATTCTTATGGAAATCAATTAGCGTATTATGATTCGGATGTTTATCAAGAACTTGTTCCTTCAAGTAATTCCTTCATGTCTTGGGTTCCACTAATTCTTATCGGTGTTGTACTTTTAGGCGGCGCATGGTTTTTAATCAATCGTGCTTCTAGAAGCATGCAAGATGGCATGAGAGGAATGAATGAAGTTGGTTCTAGTAAAGCAAGAAGAGAATCAAATTGTCCTGTGAGATTTAGTGATGTTGCTGGATGTGATGAGGTTAAGGCTGAACTAGTTGAATTAGTTGATTATTTTAAAAACGCTGATAAGTATACTAGACTTGGTGCTAAATTACCAAAAGGTGTCTTGCTCGTTGGTCAACCAGGTACAGGTAAAACCTTATTAGCTAAGGCTGTTGCAGGTGAAGCACATGTTCCTTTCTATTCAATTTCAGGTTCGTCATTTGTCGAAATGTATGTTGGTGTTGGTGCTTCTCGTGTTAGAGATTTATTTAAAACAGCAAAAGCTAATAAACCATGTTTGATTTTTATTGATGAAATTGATGCTGTTGGTCGTCAAAGAGGAGCAGGACTTGGTGGTGGTAATGATGAACGTGAACAAACCTTAAACCAATTACTAGTTGAAATGGATGGTTTTGAAGATAATAGTGGAATTATAATTATCGCTGCTACTAATAGATCAGATATCTTGGATCCAGCTTTAACTCGTGCTGGAAGATTTGATAGACAGATTACAGTTGATTTACCTGATAAAAAAGGACGTGAAGAGATTCTTAAAGTTCATTCAAGAAATAAGAAACTTGCGGATGATGTTGACTTTGCAGCTATTGCGGCACGTACAACGGGCTTCTCTGGTGCGGATTTAGCAAATATCATTAACGATGCAGCTATTTTAGCAGTACGTGCTAGAAGAACTATGGTCACTACTGCAGATATTGACGAAGCTATTGATAGATCGATAGCAGGTCCAGCAAAGTCAAACAGATCAATGCTTGAAAAAGAAAGAAAGCAAGTTGCTTATCATGAAGCCGGTCATGCTATTATCGGTATTTATCTATCAAATGCAGATAAAGTTCAAAAGGTTACGATAGTTCCTCGTGGACAAACTGGTGGACATGTTTTGATGAATCCAGAACAGGATAGATTCTTATATACTAAGTCAGAGCTAAAAGCAAGAATAACAGGATATCTTGGTGGTCGTACATCAGAAGAGATTTTCTTCCAAGATGTTACAACTGGTGCGGTTAATGATATTCAAATGGCTACAAGAATTGCTAAGACAATGGTTACAGAATATGGTATGAGTCCTCTTGGACCTATACAATATGAACAACCGAATGGATCTGTTTTCTTAGGAAGAGATTATAACGATACAACAAAGAATTTCTCATCTCAAATTGCGAATGAAATTGATAAAGAAGTTCGTAATATTATAGAAGAATGCCATAGCGCAGCTCGTGATTTATTAACAGAACACAGAGATGATGTAGTATTGATGGCAGAAACTTTACTTGAAGTAGAAACACTTACAGCAGAGCAGATAGAGTATTTACTTAAGAATCGTGAGTTGCCTAAGGTGGATGAACACATCGTTGATGAAGAAAATAATGATGAGTTAAAGGAAGACTCTAAGCCAACTTCATCTGATAGTGCCGAAACAGTTGAAAATACTCAAGTTATTGACGCAGAAGTTGTTGAAAAAACTGATTCTGATGATTATCAATATATCGGCAAGGCTCCTCAGTGTGATAAGTTTAACGAAAGTCTAAAAGTATTGTTGGAATTAAAACCTAAAAAGTTTATTCTAATTGCTGAAAATACAAGTCAGACCGCTAAGAATTATACTTCTAGAGGAATAAAATCTATTATCAGTAAGTTTGCTAATGGCGAAGAGTATGTTGTCTTCTTATTAAGAACTAATACGATTGAAACAATTGATATGTTGCCATCACAGATTGGTCAACTTATTGAAGAAAGATATCATGTTGATGTTTTGCTCATTGAAACTGGAACAAAGTCTATTCCTGAACTTCTAAAGGGGCTTAATAATCTTTAATTAATAAAACTGGATAACTAATGATAGTGTCCAGTTTTTTTAATGCTTTTTTTAATCTTTCAATCAAAAAAATCAATCAATATAAATTAATGCTTGAATAGTACATATTTTCATGTTAATATATTAAAGTTATTGAGGAGGTTATGATATGTCCCGTAAATGTATTATTACTGGAAAAGGTCCAGTTAGTGGAAACAATCGTTCACACTCATTGAGAGCAACTCGTAGACGCTGGAATGTAAATCTTCAAAAGGTTAATTTACTAATAGATGGTAAAAGAGTAACTCGCATCTCAACAAAGGCTTTAAGAACACTTCGTAAGGCCAGCAAGAGTACAGAACTTGAAGTTGCAGCTAATTAAGTGAATTACAGTTGCTTAGGCAGCTGTTTTTTGTTGGTGAATAATGAAAAAGTTTAGTATTGGTGGAATCGAACTATCAAATAGGTATATTCAAGCCCCTTTAGCTGGATATACTAATAGAGCTATGAGAAAGTTGGCATACCTTCATGGCGCTGCTTTAACATATACAGAAATGATTTCAGCCTCCGCTATTTACTATAATAATGTCAAAACTTTTGATATGATACCGACGAAAAAAGAAGATGGGCTTTTAGCATTGCAGTTATTCGATGGTGAAATAGATAAAATACTATACGCAGTAAAAAAGGTTGATGAAATAGGCGTATATGATTTTTTGGACTTTAATATGGGATGCCCTGTTTTAAAGGTTATAAAGCAAAGAGCTGGAAGCTATTGGTTAAAACGAGAAGAGGAGTTATATGAACTTTTCAAAACCTTGGTAAATAATTCTTCTCGACCAGTTATTTTAAAAACTAGAATTGGATTTGATAGAAATAATGTTAATATACTTAGAGTGTTAGACATTGCTCATAGCGCAGGTATTAGCGCAGTGGCAATTCATGGAAGAACACGCTCAGAGTTTTATAGTGGAAAAGTTGATTATGATATTATTAAGTGTGCGCAAGAAAAAAATCTTATGCCAATAATAGCAAGTGGTGATTTATGTTTAGAAAATTTTAATGAAATAGATAAAAGAATTAATTGTTCTGGATATATGTTTGGACGAGGTGCTATAGGTAATCCTTTGATTTTTAAAAATTTAATAAGTCTTGAAAGTGGAGAGCCAATAGAGGAGCTTAGTGTAAGTAAACAAGTTGAGTTAATGAAGATGCATTATTCTTTATTGAAAGAAGAATTTGGTGAGCGAAATGCTATTTTACAGTTTAGAGGAATCTCAACGTTTTATTTAAAAGGAATACCTTTTGCAAGCTCAATAAAATCTAAATTGGTAAGCATGAATACTGAAACGGATTTCTTTGAAATAATTGATAAATTCATTGAACTAAATGGTCATTTTTTTGCTGAATAAAAAAGTTTAAAAATATATTGTATTTTGTGCAAAAAAGTCTAAAATAATGAATTATGGATTTAAAGAAGCAGACTAAAACTCCTCTTCTTGATGCGATGAAGGAGTATATAGAATCTAACCCTGTACCATTCGATGTTCCAGGACATAAAATGGGGAAGTTTAAGAACGATTTTTCTTCGTATTTAGGGGAAATGGCTTATAAATCTGATATCAATGCTCCGATTGGTCTTGACAACCTTTATCATCCTAAAGGAGTTATAAAAGAAAGCGAAGATTTATATGCTGATTTATTCAATGTTGATGAAGCATTGTTTTCTGTTAACGGTACTACTGGTGGAATAATGACGATGATTGTTGGAATAATTGACGCTAAAGAAAAAATTATTCTTCCACGCAATGTTCATAAATCAGTTATAAATGCTTTGATTCTCTCCGGTGGAATTCCTATTTTTGTCATGCCTGATATAGATAAGGACACTGGCGTTGCAAATGGTGTGACTGTAGATAATTATGTTAAAGCTATGGATGAACACCCAGATGCAAAGGCCATATTTGTAATTAATCCAACTTATTTTGGTATAACCTCAGATATAAAAAGAATAGTGGAAGAAGCGCATAGACGTGATATGATTGTCATGGCTGATGAAGCTCATGGTTCACATCTATATTTTAATAATGAGTTGCCACTAGGAGCTATGGAAGCAGGAGCTGATATATCATCATTAAGTATTCATAAAACATTAGGTTCATTGACGCAAAGTTCTGTTATATTGATTAATAAAGAAAGAATCAATTATTCAAGAATACTTCGCGTATACGCGATGTTTTCTTCGACAAGTCCAAACCATCTTCTTCTAGCAAGTTTAGATAGTGCAAGAAAAGAAGTTGCCTTGCATGGAAAAGAAATGCTTGATGATATATTGTCATTAGCACGTAAAACAAGAGCAAGAATAAATAAGATCAAGGGATTCTCTTGTCTTGATAAATCATATTGTGATGGAAAAGGAAGATTTGATTTTGATGAAACTAAATTGGTTATTAATACGAGCGAATTAGGTTTATCTGGTTTCGAAGTTTTCAAAAAAATCAAAGAATATGATAATGTTCAACTTGAACTAGGAGAGGTTAGTGAAGTTTTAGCAATTTTCTCGCTCGGAACAACAAAAGAGGATGCAGATAGATTGGTCGAGGCTTTAGAAGGATTATCAGATAAGTATTATGAAATAATGGATGTTCAAAAAGTGCCTAAGTTTACTTATTCTTTTCCGGAATTAATAATAAGACCGCGTGAAGCGTTCCACGCGCCGACCAAAATAATTCCATTAGAAGACTCTATCGGACAAATATGTGCCGAAAATGTTATGATTTATCCTCCAGGCATTCCACTAGTAATATTTGGAGAAAGAGTAACTATTAATTCGATTGAATTGATTAAATATGGAGAAGCTCAAGGTGGCGTGGTGCTAAGTGATTCTCCTGATGGATATATAAAAGTGATTGACCAAGAAGAATGGTATCTAGGAAGTGAGTTGGAATATGATTTTTGATAGAAATATAAGTGTTTTTCAAAGTTGTGATGGTGAATATAAAGAGAGTGATGTAGTTATATTCTCTGTACCTATGGATGCAACTTGTTCTTTTCGACCAGGAACACGATTTGCAGGACCTGCAATAAGAACTGAATCTATTGTTATGGAATGGTATTCACCATATATGGAGATGGATTTAAAAGACTATAAAACATGCGATATCGGTGATTTAGATATTCCTGTTGGTGATGTTGAAATGGATTTGGATATTATATCTTCTATAACTAAAGATATTCTTAATGATAATAAGAAAACAATGATGATAGGTGGAGAACATTTAGTCACATATGGAACAATTAGAGAATATGTAAAAAAATATCCAGATTTAAATATAATTCATTTTGATGCCCATACTGATTTGCGTGATGAATTCTTAGGACGCAAATTATCACATGCCACTGTTTTAAAAAAATGCTATGAAATGTTAAATGGTGGTTCACTATATCAGTTCGGAATTAGGTCTGGCGATAAAAGTGAATTTGAATGGGCGAAAAAGCACATATTCCAACAAAAGTTCAATACAAATGGAATTGATGAAGTTGTAAAGAAACTAAAAGATAAACCAGTATATATTACTATAGATCTTGATGTTTTAGATCCAAGTATTTTTCCGGGAACAGGAACTCCAGAAGCGGGTGGTATAACATTTAAAGAATTAATGGACGCTATATTAACTATGAGGGGTTTAAATAAAATTGTCGGAGCTGATATGGTTGAACTTTCGCCAGATTATGATCCGAGCCATGTGTCTACACAAGTAGCTTGTAAAGTGTTGCGTGAACTAGTCCTGCTTCTTCATAAAAATAAATAAAATAGTATTTTATAAGTTGCTTCTTAATTGAATAATATTGAAGAAGCAACTTTTTTAGTTTTATTAAAGTTGCTTGTCTTGTTTTTAAAGTTTTGCTAACCAGATATAACTTTTCGTGTATAAAGCAAAAAAAGTCTTTACTTTTTAAGCAAATTATTTTACAATTTAAAAGCATGTGTTAGCACTTATGTACATGCTTGACTGATGAATGATAATAAAGTAACCCAGCTATCAATGGCGAATTCATTCACCCGAAGTTTTGGAACATAAGGCCTTGCTAGAAAGGAAAAGAAACATGTCAAGATATACAGGACCATCCTGGAAAGTTTCAAGAAGACTTGGATTTTCAACATTAGAAACAGGTCGTGAATTAGCTAAGCGCCCATACGCACCTGGAGTTCATGGTAAGGATAGACGTAAAAAACCATCCGAATATGGAATTCAGTTAGCTGAAAAGCAAAAGCTTAGAGCTATGTATGGAGTTTCTGAACGTCAATTCAGACGTTTATTCGTTATGGCTAAGAAAGAAGATGAAGTTACTGGATTAGCTTTCATGAGAATTCTCGAAACACGTTTAGATAATGTAGTTTATCGTTTAGGATTTGCTAGAACTAGACGTGGAGCACGTCAATTAGTCAATCATGGACACATTGTTGTCGATGGAAAGAAAGTTGACATTCCTTCATTCTTAGTTAAACCTGGTCAAGTTGTTGCTGTCTGCGAAAAAGACAAGAATATGAAAGTTGTCGCTGATGCATTAGAAAACCAAACTGGAACAGTCGCTTATGTCACTTGTGACAAAGATAAGCGTGAAGGTAGTTTAACAAGACTTCCTGAGAGAAATGAACTTACTCCAGAGATTAACGAAGCACAAATCGTTGAATACTACAATCGTAAAATTTAAAACTGCATGCTATATGCAGTTTTTTATTGCAGTTTTTTTCTTGTTTGATATAATTTTAGTGGGAGTTTCAACCATGAGACTGAGAGGACCTTAATGGTAGGTCGACCGTATCTGATCTAGGTAATGCTAGCGTAGAGAGATAATCTTTTTTATCTCTTTTGATGCAAGGAGGTAAAAAAATGGAAAACTTAGAAAACACAGAAAAAAATATTAATTCAGTTGAAGTAGTAAAGGAAACTGAAAAAAAGAAATTGAAGCCATTACAAATTATGCTGAGAAAGTCTGCGATTACAGCAGTATTAATCTCTCTTTCATTTGTAATAAACTTTATAACAAAATTTATCCCTATACTAAAAATGCCCCAAGGTGGAAGAGTATCTTTGGAAGGATTTGTTATAACAATGGGTGGATTGTATCTTGGACCTATTTATGGAACTGCAGTGGGTATCGGATATGCTTTGTTAAACTTTATGGCAGATGGTTATCAATTACACTGGGGATCAATATTCTTTGATTATTTATTTGCCTTTGGATTCATTGGTCTTGCTGGTGGATTATTTTCCAAACAATATTTAAAAGGAAAAATATGGACAGTATTTATTGCTGCAACTATTGGAATGATCTTAAGATGGATCAGTTCATCATTATCTGGTGTTTTATTCTTTAGTGAATATGCTGGAGATAAAAATGTATGGTTATATTCATTTATATTATATAATTTGCCATATTGTGCTGGTAGCCTGGCTGCTATTTTAGCACTAGCGGGACTATCATATATTTCGCAAATGCATATGTTAAAACAAGCAAGGACACTTTTAGGCTATTAAAACAATAGAAAAAAACTTTTGAAAAGTTTATACTTATACTAATGCTGTGCCTATAGCTCAATTGGATAGAGCAACAGCCTCCGACGCTGTAGGTTTGGGGTTCAAATCCCTATAGGCACACCATTAAAATTTCTAGAATTTTTTTAAATTTAAATAGTTGATACTGCATCTTATATCTATTCCAATTATATATTGAAAATAGTAATTATTTTGTATTCAAGTATGATTAGTTGTTTTATTAAATCAGAATAGTCTTGATTTATGATTGAATGCTTCGCCTTTTTGCATCCCCTGGCCGAAGTTTTGAGGCCATGAATTTGGGTCG
>CAOSOP010000036.1 GCA_948525355.1 uncultured Bacilli bacterium
CGCAAAAAGGCGAAGTCATACTAAAAAAGAAAGGAGAAAAAATCAAGATATGCAAAATAATAATCATCCTTACCGATTAAATCCTTTATGTCGAATAATCTATTTATTTTGCTTATTTTTTCAGCAACATTTATAAAACCACATCTTATAAATGGTATGTTTAAAGCTACGCATAAATCGACAAGATAGCTATCTTCTGTTTCTAAATTTGCTGTTGATGCAATATTTAATATATTCATCGATTTCATTTTATTGCATTTCTTTATAATTTCTGTCAGATTGGCATAATCACTCATTTTGATAAGTGTTGAATTACAATCTTTATTATTGATAATGTTTTCTATATTTGAACATACCAAAATTTGATTTTTATGCCTATCTTTTAATTCTATATATAATTTATTTTTCTTTTCATCAAAAGGGTTTTCAAAATATTTGACTTTTAATTCAATTAATTCATTATAAAAATCTAGCAATTCACTACTAGAAAAATAACGATTTTCAATCAAATACTTACTTTGTACTTCATCATATACTTCTTTACTACTAATGCTCACTCCAAAAATAAAACGATTCTCGAATCCTAATTCATCTACTGCTTTATTCATAAGCTTTAATGTTTCTTTGCTATGAGAAAATGGTGATATTCTATTTCCATTTTCATCCAATAAAATACTTTCATTTCTCTTATCGCATTCTTCGTATATTTTGTCAATGACTTTCTTTAAAGCACTGGACGCAGTGAAAATATCATCAAACTTCCCTGGTATAAGCAAGAACTCTTTTATAATATTAGAATCTTGTCCTTTAAATACTGAAACAATTGGAATTGGTAGTATGATGCTATTCAAAGAAGATAAATATTTAAATAAAGAAAACTTAACCTCATTTGCAGCAAGTCTACTTATCGCCAAACTTGTTGCCATAATCGTATTTGCACCTAAATATGATTGATTCTTAGTATTATCAAGACTAATCAATAAATCATCGATAAAAATTTGATCATAATAATTCAATGATAATAATGCGGGCTTTATTACTTTTTCTATCCTTTCAATCGCAATATCGGGTGAAACATATACTTTGAAATTAGTAGTCCTTTCTTGTGATCCAAAAATATAACTTCCGGTGAACTCATCACCATAGGCTGTAACTTTTATAGTTTCATTTCCTTTGCTGTCATAGATCTTTATAGCTCTTATATCACTTATTCTTCCACGCATAAAATTATTATTAGTAAAAATAGTATTCTATAACCATATTTTTTGGCGATATATATGTCTTTTACACTATGTTTTTAATATAAATATTAAAAAACAATTGAAGCCATAAAATAATAATGCTAAATTATTAAAGGGTTATCCCTATAAAGGAGTTAATTATGAACGACAAAATTTTAGTAGAAATCAGTGCAAGACATGTGCACGTAACAAGCGAAGCTAGAGAGATACTTTTTGGAAAAGGTTCAAGCCTTCGAGTTAAAAAAATGCTCTCTCAACCAGGACAATTTGCTTCTGAACAAAGAGTTGATATAGTTGGACCAAAGAAAACTATTTCTAACGTATCAATTCTCGGACCTGAAAGAAGTGCTTGCCAAGTTGAAGTTTCTTTAACTGATGCAAGAACTCTTGGTGTTGTAGCTGAAATTAGAGAATCTGGCGACATCAAAGGTACTTCAGGAATCAAATTAGTTGGACCATGTGGTGAAATCGAACTCAACGAAGGATTAATTGCAGCCAAAAGACATATTCACCTTGATTTAAAGACAGCCGAAGAAATGAATTTATCTAATGGTGAAATTGTCTCAGTAAAAATTCCATCACCTAATTCCCGTTCATTAACATTCGACGATGTCGTTGTTAGAGTTAATAAAGATTATGCACCTGCTATGCATATAGATACTGATGAAGGTAATGCTGCTGCAATATCTGGAACAGTATATGGAACAATAATCAAAAATGCCTAATCTATTAGCTCACCGCTTGTTGATTGAACTATCAACAGCAGATTTAGAGATTGATGAACACGCAAAATCTGTTTTACTAATTGCTACACAAGGTCCAGATCCACTATTCTATTATGGATTAATGCCTTGGAGATCAATGCATTTGTTAGCAGCAAAAAAGAAATACGGAAGCAAAATTCATCATACTAATGGTGAAAAATATTTCACTGCTTTATTTAATAGTTATGACAAGATAGATGACCAAGAACAAAAGGAAATATTTTTAGCCTTTATCGTCGGTCAATACCTCCACAAAGTTTTAGACAAATATGCTCACCCATACGTCTATTATCAATCTGGATTTAATGATGAAGGAAGATTAAAGGGCGTTTATCATTATGAACATGCAAACTTTGAGAGCGAAATCGATTCATGTTTAGCCAAAAAGTATGAAATTATAAACTTTGTTGGTCATACACAAGATGCATTAAAACTTGATAAAAAATTGATTAATGCTATCAATAGGCCATTAAAAAATGCTATCAAAGAAATGTTTAATGCTAGAGTTAGTAAAAGATATTTTTCAAACTCATTAAAAAATATGATTTCAATGCAAAAATTGGCCAATAAGAAAATAATAAGAAAACTCACTGGTAAAAAAAGTATGTTTAATGCTTTATATACTCCAACAAATTGTAATGGCGATCCGTTGAATTTAGAAAAAAATGATTGGTATCACCCAGTTACTAAAGAAAAGCACAATGAATCATTTATTGAGCTTCTAGAACAGGCTAAAGCTGAAGCTGAAGTCGTGCTAAATGATTATAAAAAAGGTTTAATAAATAAGGAATACATTTTAAGTAGACTTGGTGACTTAAACTATAATGGCTTAAAAGTTGGAGAAAAACTAACTTACTGGAAAAGAAAAGGAGAATAAAATGAGTGATGTAAAAAGAAAACCAATTATCCTTTGTATAATGGATGGATATGGATTGCGAAAAGATGAAGTTGGCAATGCGATTAAACAAGCAAAAAAGCCTAATTTAGATGCTTTTATGAATGAATATCCAATGACAACACTTGAGGCAAGTGGAGAAGAAGTTGGTCTTCCAGAAGGTCAAATGGGTAATTCTGAAGTTGGACATATGAATATGGGTGCTGGTAGAACAGTGTATCAATCCTTGACATTGATCAATAAGGCGATTAAAGATAAAACTTTTTTCGAAAATGAACACTATTTGTACGCCATTAACAATGTAAAAGAAAAAAATAGCAAACTTCATTTATTTGCTCTTGCAAGTGATGGAGGTGTCCATTCCCATTTGAATCACCTTTTAGCAATGATAACTCTTTGTCATGAACAAGGAATTAAAAAAGACCAGTTATTCGTTCACGCTTTTATGGATGGAAGAGATGTTGGACAAAAAGATGGAAAGAAATTCTTGGATAAGATTGCCAATAAACTTGAAGAATATGGATACAATAAAATCGCTTCAATTCATGGTAGGTACTATGCTATGGATCGTGATAAAAATAATGATAGAGTTGATAAATCGTATCGTGTTTTAACCTTAAGAGAAGGTAATACTTATGTAGATCATTCCGCCTATTTAAAAGCACAATACAAAGAAATGGAGGCCATGGGAAAAGATGGATCTGATGAATTCATCATTCCTGCATATAACGAAGAACTTGACGCAAGAATTACAGACCATGATTCAATAATATTTTTAAACTTCAGGCCAGATAGAGCTATTCAAATATCGACAATCATCACTAATCCATATTTCTATCAAAACCCACCGATTAAAGAAGATGGACAACCAGCGTATAAATCCTATGTTCCACCTGTGATTCTCAATGATATTACATATATCTGCACAATGAAATACGCTGATTCAGTTAATGGTAGAATTGCTTTTAAACTTCCTACATTAAACAAAACATTAGGAGAAGTTTTAGCAATAAAAGGTTATAAACAATTAAGAATTGCCGAGACAGAAAAATATGCTCATGTAACGTTTTTCTTTGATGGAACAATCAATTATGATGGTGTAGAAAAACCTGAATTAAATGGTTGCCGAAGAGTTTTAGTCAACTCTCCTAAAGTCGCAACTTATGATTTAAAGCCTGAAATGAGTGCTTATGAAGTTACTGATAAACTTATAAATGAACTTGATAAAAAAGATTTAGATGTTGTTATCTTAAACTTTGCTAACTGCGATATGGTCGGCCATACAGCAATTATGCCTGCTGTCATAAAAGCTGTCGAAACTGTCGATGAATGTGTCGGAAAGATTCTAGCATACCTAGAAAAGAATGATGGAACACTGCTCTTAACTGCTGACCATGGAAATGCTGAAATGTGTATTGACGAAAAAGGTGAACCGATGACTCAACACACTACTTCTCTCGTGCCATTCGTTGTTAATGACAAATCTATAAGCTTAAGAAAAGGTGGTGCATTACGTGATATTGCACCAACAATATTAGATTTATTAAATGAAGCCATTCCAAATGAAATGGATGGAAAAACATTGATTAATCACGAAGATAAATAAATACAGTTAACAAGCAACTTGTCTATTTAATTACAAGTTGCTTGTTTTATTAGGAGGCCTCAATGTCTTATATTTTTTCTCAAAAAGAACTGATGGAAACATTAAAGAAATCTTTTGATATCGAAGAATTTGACAGCATCGGCATTTCAAATTATTGCTTTATTACTAAAGATGGAAAAGAAATAATTAAGGCTACTTATGATAGCGAATTTTTATTGTTCAATGATTTCATGATTAATGCAGAGCTTGTGAAAAATAATATAACAATTCCACTAAAAGAAATTTCTAACAAATTTTTTGTCATTATGGATTTTTTGCCTAATTATAAAAGCAAATCGCCATCTGAATATAAAAATGATGACTTAGACAAGGTAATAGAACTCATTAAAAAAATGCATTCCATAGATACATCTATTAAGCCAAAAACATTTCATCAACTTTTTAAAACTTTTTATAAAAAACTTGATAATAAAAAAATATATCCTAATTTAACGAAATTATATAAAAAGGTTGAATCAAAAAGACAAGTCTTCTCTCACCTAGACCTCGTAAGTAACAACATCTTGTTTAATGAGAAAAAAGAATGTATTTTAATCGATTTTGATATGGCTTTAAAAACTGACTACCGCCTTGATATTTTATCTTTAATAACTGAAAATGAGTTTAGTGAAGATCAAAAAAACTACATCATAGATAAATACTTTGAAAGCGAAAAAGAAAAAGAAGACTTTGTCACTTTATTGCCTATTTTAACCTTCTTGTTTGACTATCTTTGGTATATTTGGGCAGAAGTTAGAAAAAGTCGTTGCAAAGATAAAAACTTAATAACTAAGTTTTCCTTTATAAGCGACTGTAAATTAAAATCTGCTCGTAAATCTGACTTTAACAAAGAGTTCTGTTTAATTTAATTATAGGCCGCACTTCCAACTGCTCTTTCCATTATAGAAGCAATGGTTTTTATATCTGCCCGCCAAGACTCCCCACCAATCCTTTTTGCACGATTTCCCTTTTCCTGGGTTTTGGAAAAACAACGCATATGTCGCTGGATCAGCTCTCCAGTATTCAACACAGTCTTTAGCTCTTCTAATTTCTGCTTTATTCGGTCGACCGTTAAATAGTGGGGTTTTTGTTCCTTCAAATTGACCTTTTTGATAAATCGCATCTTTAATAGTTTTAATATTTTTAAAAGTAGTACATTTTGCTACAACTCTATTTACAACAACATTTCCAACAAGCTTCATACCAAAAACACCTTCGCCAAGAGCTTCACTTCTCATAAGTCTGGCCAGCAATGATAATTCCGCTTCCGTATATCTGCATCTCATATAAACACCTGCCTATTTATTTTTATGCATAATCTATTAATTGTTTTACAAAAAATTGTATTTTTCAAAAACAATCGCATAAATACATTCGATAAATCTTGCTCTCATCCTTTAAACTAATATTTACATCACCATTATTGCAGTTAAAAAAAGATTTAACACCACCTTCTGAATTTAAAGGTAAAAAGAAAAGATTAATTCTTCCTTTCAACACGATAGCATAATCATCAAAAACTTACCGAAAAGAACTATACTTTTATCTGAAAACTTAATTTCGCCAACCATAGTTAATCTTTCTGATTATCATAGAAGTTTTTATAACCAGCTTGATGAGAATGAAAGAAAATGCTTTTCCTTTGAAGATTTAGCTGGAGTATACGAAGATAAGAATGAAAAAAGCTTTTTGCTATCTGTACCAAGTTTATTAAAACAAAAAACATCAAAACACTTCCTCAAGGAAGATATATATGTATCAATTGCCAAGAAGATAACTTGAAAAAACAACAGATTTTCTTATTGAAAAAGTCAAAAAAGGATATAGTAAAGAACCGAAGTTTATCATATCAATAGTTTTACTCACAGGTATACTTAAGTGGAATTATCAAATAAAAATATGTATAGATTAAGTTAATGTATTATAAACAAAATAAATATTTTTTAATATCAATTAATCGACATATATAACGCTTTTATTGTCAAAAAAAGTAATTATTTTACAAGCTGCTACATAATCTTTTTATTCTCCTTATAAGCCTTAACATTATCTTTTCTAATTGTATTCAATAAAACTTTGATTTACCTCTTTAAAAGTAGTAAACTTATCATATCGTCGGAGGTTAATATGTTAGATATAAAATATGTACGAGAAAATTTAGATGAAGTAATTGAAAGGTTAAATACAAGAAATGGTGATTACTCATACTTAAAAGAGATTCCTTCCTTAGATGAAAAAAGAAGAAAGTTAATAAAAGAAGGCGATGATCTTAAAGCAAAAAGAAATTCTGATTCTCGCCTAATCGGTGAATATAAAAGACAGAATAAAGACACTTCAGAGTTAATGAAAACTATCAGTGACAGCAAAGAAAGAATAGCAACAATTGACGCTGAAATAGAAGAAATAGATCTTAAAATAAAAGATATGCTTTTAAAGACGCCGAACCTTCCTGATAAATCTTTACCCATAGGAAAAGATGACTCATTTAATAAAGAGGTTCGTCGCGTAGGAAAAGTAAGAGAATTTGATTTTACACCTCTTTCTCACTGGGATTTAGGAACAAAAAAAGATTGCTTTGACTTTGAAAGAGGAGTTAAAGTTGCTGGCCCACGTTTTGTATTCTATAAAGGCGCTTTTGCTCGCTTAGAAAGAGCTATAATGATGTTAATGCTTGATACACACACTGAAGAAAATGGATATACTGAAATCCTTCCTCCATACTTAGTAAATAGCGAAAGTATGTATGGAACAGGACAACTTCCAAAATTTGCAAAAGATGCTTATTGCACAGTTAATGAGAATATGTGGCTCATCAGTACTGCCGAAATACCAGTTACTAACTATTACCGTGATGAAATTTTAAGCAATGATATGCTTCCTAAAAAATTTTGTGCCTACTCTTCTTGTTTTAGAGAAGAAGCAGGTAGCGCTGGAAGAGATACAAGAGGAATAATTAGGCTCCACCAATTCCAAAAAGTAGAACTAGTTAAATTCACTCGTCCTGAAGATTCTTGGGATGAACTTGAAAAACTAACAAACGATGCTGAGAGCATATTAAAGAAACTTGAACTTCCATATCGTGTTGTTTGTCTTTCAACCGGTGATGTCGGCTTCTCAAGCGCTAAAACATATGACATTGAAGTTTGGCTACCAAGCTATAACGCATACAAAGAAATATCTTCTTGTTCTAACTTCTTAGATTTCCAAGCAAGAAGAATGAATATTAGATTTAAAAGAACTGTTGATAGTAAAGCTGAATTCGTTCATACATTAAATGGATCTGGACTTGCTATTGGAAGAACAGTCGCTGCCGTAATCGAGAATTACCAAAATGCTGATGGAACTATTACTGTTCCAAAGGCATTACAAAAATACATGGGAACTGATATAATAAAATGACAAACAGGAAGAACATATTTTTAACTGAGTTTTTACCACCTATAATAATTTGCTGTATTTCATTAATAATTTATATAACTCTTTTACTTACAAAAGCAGAATTTGCTTCTCCAAGCCAAGTTCTCTTATATATGGGTATTTGTTTAATCCCAATGTTAATATATGTTGTTTCATTCGGTTACATTAGATTACCACACGCATTAAAAATAGGTTTATATGCCTACTTTACTGCATCAAATCTTATTGCTACAGCATTCAACCTATACTCATTTATTCCATTCTTTGATACCATACTTCATACTCTATTTGGTTATCTTTGTGGTTATTTAATTATATATATCTATAAGCTAACTAATGATTATGATAATATGAGTTTCTTACTTAAAGTACTATCAATCCTACTTATTACAGCAGGAATTGGCGCTTTTTGGGAAATATGCGAATACTCAGTCGATGTATTAACAAACGCTAATTCTCAGCATGAAATAGAAACAGGATTAATTGATACAATGCAAGATACCTTTTGTAATATATGCGGTGCATTCGTATTCAGTTTGCACATGGTAATAGATCATTTTGCATTAAAAGATCGTTTCTTTAATTTAACTTCAAAAGCAATGGCACCAATCGGAAAACTATCATATAATTTAAAAAAAGAAGATAAATGATTATCTTCTTTTTTTAAAAAAATCTT
Organism: uncultured Bacilli bacterium; assembly: GCA_948525355.1. Taxonomy (GTDB): domain Bacteria; phylum Bacillota_I; class Bacilli_A; order RFN20; family CAG-288; genus CAG-345. The sequence goes on from CAOSOP010000036.1 coordinate 8,639, forward strand.
TTATTATATTACTAAATCTTAAATCCTCTATATACTCTATAATCACATTATTTTTTTGAGTGTCGGTATGGAAATAAGAAAAAGCACCTTCATCTAGGTTTCTAGCAAAATATATTATCTTTTTTATATTCGCATTTAGCGCTGCTCCATAACACATTAAGCAAGGTTCAAGGCTAGTAACAAGTGTACACTTGGATAAATCATAAATATTCTTTAATGCATCATTAATTACAATAATTTCAGCATGATAAAGTGGATTGTTTTTTATGCATGAATTCTTTGCAATCGAAATTACATTATCATTACTATCCAAAATTAAAGCTGCTACAGGGACATCAGCCAGCAGCGAAGAATTGAGATGGTTATATAATACATTACTAATATCTTTAATATTCATATCTTTAAATTAAAACCATTGCACCGTTTTCAAATCTTAAGGCTGCTGTCTTCCGACCCTGACCTGGTTCGAAAAGAAGAACGCGCAATGGCATTAATAATTATAGCATAAATTAAATATAAGTAAACAAAAATATTTGCTTCGCCTTTTTGTGGCTTCACTTCCGGCCAAATAGAGGGGTATTTTTCGATGTTTTGGAGGTCCATAT
>CAOSOP010000037.1 GCA_948525355.1 uncultured Bacilli bacterium
CAAGATCTAAATAGTTATATGTAACTATTAGAAATTGCCAAAACATACAAACTCATTCTCTTTAAAACTTGTTAAATATGAAATTTTATGTTATAAATATTTTGTAAATTTTATTGATGAGGTTATGAAATGAGATTAACTAAAGTAGAAATGCGAAATTATAGATTACTTGTGGAGTCAGATTTAACTATAGATAAGGATACAACTCTTATTGTTGGTCGTAATAATACCGCTAAAACGTCATTTCTACTATTTTTGTCGGGTATTTTAAATAATGAAAGTTTAAAATATGATGATTATCCTTTAAGTAAAAGAAAAGATTTAATAAATAGTTTAATTCAATTTTTAGCCAAAAAAGTTTCTTATGAATTGTTCTGTAAAAATTTAGCTAAGCCATCTATGAAATTTTATATTGATTATACGGAAGAAGATGAAGAGGATTATTTAAGCGGACTTTCGCCGTTTATAATTGACGTAGACGAAAGTGTTTCGCAAGCAATAAATTTAACAAAAGTGAATTAACTATCTTGTTGGCGTACTATTTTTTTGATAGTAAGAAAAATGATAATAATCTGTTTGCTAGTTTCGTTGAAAAATTTAATTATTACTTTAAATGTAATATAAATAATCAAGTGATTAATTATCAATTATCTTTATTTAAAAGTGTCGATACCTCTTTTAATGCAATAAATAATAACTTGAAAGACAAGGAAATATTTGAATTGTGGGATTATTATATTTCTCAAGATAGATTGAATTTGCTTCGGGCTAAATATAAGAACTTTAAAGCATTAAATTATTATTCATCTGAAAGTGTTTTGGAGATAAACGATAATCAAGCTATAAAAGAATTGAATTCTTTTATAGAAAGGGGTAACTTTACATTTATTGAAGACACGCCGAAAACTTTATATTCAAAAAAAACATTTATTTCCGAGAAATACAAGCGTGACATTCAAGTATCAATGAATGCTTTAGTATTGGCTAATTATGAATGCGAGTATTCTTCATCACACAAAACATTCGTAAGGAAGAACAGCAACCATCCATATACAGAATGTCATCATCTAATTCCATTAGAATTTCAAGGACAGTTTGAATATAATTTAGATGTTGAAGCAAATGTGGTATCATTATGTAGTAATTGCCATAATCATCTTCATTATGGAAAAAATCCAGAAGAGATATTAATTAAGCTATTTACGAAAGAAAGGAAAGAAAGATTACTGAATTGTTGTTTAGAAATAACATTAGACGAACTAATAAGAATGTATAAGTAGAAAGGATTCGCTATGGATAAGACTGTTGTTGAACTATTTGCTGGTGTAGGTGGATTTAGAGTTGGCTTAAACAATATTAAGACAATTAATACTGCTGGTGTTGCTATTGAAGATGGCGATTTCAATTTTATATGGGCAAATCAATGGGAACCTTCTACTAAAGGTCAGCCGGCATTCGAATGTTATAAAAAAAGGTTTAATTGTAATGAAAACGAATTATCAAATGAAGATATTACAGAAGTAGAAAAAGAAAAAATTCCCAATCATACATTACTTTGCGGAGGGTTTCCATGCCAAGACTATTCGGTTGCAAGGTCCTTAAAAAATGAAAAGGGAATTGAAGGAAAAAAAGGCGTTCTATGGTGGCAGATTAATGACATTTTGAAAGTAAAAAAACCAGCTTTTGTTTTATTAGAAAATGTTGACAGATTAATTAAATCACCTTCAAAACAAAGAGGGCAGGCATTTGGCATAATGCTAAGATGTTTTTATGATCAGGGCTATTCTGTTGAATGGAGAGTTATAAATGCAGCGCATTATGGACACCCTCAACGTAGAAGAAGAGTTTTTATATTTGCATTTAGAAATAACACAAAATATTTTGAAAAGATTGCGAAATTAAAGTGTGAGGAAATAATATGCTCTAAAGGTGTTTTTGCAAAACATTTCCCTGTAGAGCTTTGTTCAAATAAATTAAAAACAGTTAGAATTAAAGAATATAACGATTTAGTTGATGTTTCAGAAAACTTTAAAGAAAGATTTGAAAATTGTGGGTTAATGATAAAAGGTATTGCTTATACTGCTAAATCAGTTCCGATAGAATCTGAAAGTTTACCATTAAAAAATATTATTGAAGAAAATGTTTCGGATGAGTATTTTTTAGATGATAAAAAAGTAAAAAAATTTGAGTATTTAAGAGGAGCTAAAAAAGTGTTGAGAACTAGAAAAAGCGATGGTGGAAAATATTATTATTCTGAAGGTGCAATGTCAAAATATGATTCACTTGAATTGCCAGGGCGAACTATGCTAACAAGTGAAGGCACTGTAAATAGAAGCACGCATATAATAGAAGATTTCAAGGAAAAAAAAGTAAGGTTTTTAACTCCGGTCGAATGTGAAAGATTAAACCAGTTTCCAGATAATTGGACAGATACAATGGATAAAAGAAAAAGATATTTTATGATGGGGAATGCTTTAGTATGCGGTGTAATAGCAAAGCTTGGTGCTGAGATATCATCAATAATTGATGATGAGTAAATATAAAAAGAAAGTAAGATTAAATAGCTTTTTACATGGAATTCAAGACATAATGGTTCAAAGTATCAGTCTAAAAAAAATTAAATTGTATTTCAGCACTGACATAAACAACTATTAATTATCAATAGAGTATTCTATTATATAAAAAGTAAAATATAATTAAACCGTGTAGTGCTATTGCACAAAAATGTTGATTGCCTTTATTTTGTGCAGTATAATATATGTGAGGTATACAATATATGATTAAAAGAGAGCATTATATCAGTCAAGTGCGTCCATTCTACAATTCTGATTTAATAAAAATAATTACTGGTATTCGTAGATGTGGTAAATCAGTTATTATGGAACAAATAATAAATGAAATTAAAGAGATTACAGATAATATAATTTATTTAAACTTTGAGGATAAAAGAATAACTGCAAATATTACTAATGCTGATGAACTTATTTCTTATGTAGAAAAGAATCAAAAAGAAGGAAAGTGTTATTTATTTTTTGATGAAATTCAAATGTTAGATGGATGGCAAGATGCATGCAAGACATTGAGATTATATAATAACTCTTTATTTATTACTGGATCAAATTCCAAGCTATTATCTAGTGAGTTTACTAAAGAACTTTCAGGACGTTTTGTTGCTTTCCAAATTAGACCTTTTGTTTTTAAAGAAATAGTAGAGTATTGTAATGAGTTAGAAATTGATATATCTATAAGTGATTATTTAGTATGGGGAGGATTTCCGAAAAGATTTGAGTTTGAATTAAAGGATGCACAAATTAGATATTTAAATGATTTAGATGATACTATTGTTATTAATGATTTAATTAGAAGGTATAAAATACGTAAAGAAAGCTTATTTAAGAACTTAGTCAATTATATATTACGTAGCAATAGTCGCATTTTTTCTGCAACCTCTATTCGTGATTACATTGCACAAAATAATATTGGATGTTCCGTTAATACAATAATTAAATATCTGGGATATTTAGAAGAGGCATATATTATCGAAAAAATAAAGCAATATTCGACAAAAACTAAAAAAGAACTTTCTTTTTATTCTAAGATATACAATTCTGATGTTTCTTTTAATTCTATACGATGTATAAATAATAGGTTTGATTTAACTCATAATTTAGAGAACATAGTTTATAATGAATTAATTTATATGGGATATGAACTATTTGTATATAACAATAATGGAAAAGAAATAGATTTTTTAGCAGCTAAGAATAATAAACAGTATTATATCCAAGTGGCATATAGCATTGCTGAAGATAAAGCATACCAACGAGAGTTTAATGCATATAAAAACATAGATAATTTGTCACAAAAGATTATTATCACTAATGATGATATTGATTATTCAACTAGTGTTATTAGACATATTAAACTTAAAGACTTTTTAATGATGAATGAACTATAAAGCATTTGGTTTTTTAGTATGAGTAAATACGATAAATTATGGCAATACTTAAAAGAAGAAAATAAGACTGAATATGTGTTACCTTTTGAAAAAGTTAAAGAAATTTTAGGATTTGATATAGATCATTCTTTTTTAACTTATAAAAAAGAAGCTAAAGAATATGGGTATGAAGTATTTAAAATATTATTAAAAGAAAAATGTGTTTTCATTAAAAAAAAATAATTATTTTTTATATATACTTTATTAAAAACAGTTTTAGTAAGGAGCTTAAAGATAAATAAAACATCACAATTTGTTGATAGTTATTGATGTTGTAAAATGTAAATAATGGCTTAAATCATGGTATTTTGCTAATGAAACAACTTCATATAGTAATTTAAAGTTGTCTCTAAATTATCGAGTTAACTATACATTAATAAAGATAAATAAACTTGTATTAACTGATAAAAAAATATATAATTCGAAACATGGAAAGTAGTCTAAGCAAAATACATAGTACTAAATATAAATTAATATTAGCCGCAGTATGTCTTGTGCTATCTGCATTTAGTTTAGTGTTTTCTTTAACTATTATGGATGTTAATATAGTTGAAATTTTTGGCTTTTCTTTTGATTTATTTGAATTAATATCATGTGTTCTATCTTTTATAGTTAATGTGCTTATATTAAATATACTGTTTTATATGATGCATAGTATATCTGCAAAACTGAAGAATACATTATGGTTTATAGGACTTCTTATTTGCGGATTACTTGCTGAGTTTGTCTTGTTTATTCTTTTTAAAGGTTTGTTTTCAAGGGTGCTCGGTAGTCATGCTTCTATATTAATTTCTTTATTCTTTACAACATTATTTGTTGATTCTTATATTATATTGGTTTTGTATTTGTGTTTTGCTGGTGGATTAGAAAGTGAATCGAGATTTTGGGAAGTCTTTAGATTTGCAATCGTTGGTGCTATAGCAGCATTATTTGATTTTACTGTGTGCTATTCTATAAGATATTTATTGCTTTTAACTTCTCTTAATCAATCTTTTATAAGTGCAATATCTGTTTTTTGTGGATTTGTTGTTGGTGTTATTATTAATTATCTATGTTCTGTTTCTATTGTATTTAAAACTGGTGATAATAAGTTTTCTAAGACTAAAAGAGGAATTATCTTATTTGTTGCATTAAGTGCAGTTGGATTAGGAATTGGTATTGGATTAGAAATATTATTTGTCGATGTCTTAGGACTTATGGAAATTATTTCTTTCCTCATACGTACAATAGTAGTGTTGATATGGAATTATGTGTCTAGAAAGGTATTTATATTTAAAAATGAAAGTAATTGATTTGCATACTGATACATTAACAAGAAAAGCTCCAGATGAGTTTAATATTAATTCAAATGAATTTATGATCAGTTTTAAGAAAATGAAAGAAGGAAATTATTCTGCCGTAGCGTTGGCAGTGTTTTTGGATTTGGGATTACACAAGGGTGAAATGTTTTCTTTAACTGATAGATATTTTGATGCTGTTGATAAGTTACTAAGTGAAAGAAAGAATGATTTTACATTATTTGGATCTAGTGATGACTCTAAAATTCAGATAATTAGAACTATTGAGGAAGGCGAGGCTTTTGAAGGTGATATCGAGAAATTAGTTCATTTTTATAAAAGAGGATTAAGAATGACTACTTTGACTTGGAATTATCCAAACTCTTTAGCTTTTCCTAATGATGTTAAGAATAATGTTCCTGATTTAATAAATGGAATAACTGAAAAGGGAAAAGAATTTTTGATGTTTATGAATGACAATAATATTCTTTTGGATGTTTCACATTTAGGTGATAAATGTTTTTATGATGCGATTAAGTATTATCATTTGCCTATAGTCGCTTCTCATAGTAATGCAAGAAGTGTTAGAAATGTTGCAAGAAATTTGTCTGATGATATGATAAGAATAATTGCTAATTCTGGTGGTGTTATAGGTATTAATCTGTGTGATTATTTCATAAGAGGTGAAAAAGAGGATTATTTATTAAATGTTGTAAGACATATTGAGCATATTAGAAAAGTTGGCGGTCTCAATGTTTTAGCACTGGGATCTGATTTTGATGGTATTAGTGAACCACCAGTTTTGACTGACTGTTCTAAATGGAATATACTTTTTGATAAACTCAAAGAGTTTGGATGGAAAGAATCTGAGATTGAGCAGTTAGCATATAAAAATGCTTATCGAGTGTTAAAAAATTAGTTTTGCGTTTTTAGTGAATCAATGCAGTTTAAAATATCTAATGATAGGTTGATTAGTTCTTTTTGAATGTTAGCAATTACGAAGAGTGATTTTGGACCGACATTATTTTTAAAACTAATAAATTCGTTTAATTGATCAATTGTCTGAACAGAGATTATGTTAAGTCTTTTTGAATAGGGCAATAGTGCTTGTTTAAAAACTAATGGGTTCATAACTCCATTTTTTAAAACTTGTCTAATTTTGTTTTTAATAGCTGATAATATTTGCTTTGTTAGTTTCCAGTTATGTTCAGCGTTACAAAACTGTGAAGAAAACACTATATCTAAATATGCATATAAAGGAAAGGCCTCTTTATATAAGTAGCTGAGCCTTTCTTCAAAAGCGGCTATGAGCCATGAAAGATTATTGATTTTTTGCTGAAATGTTAATTCCATATGATTGCTTCCTGTAATTCTTTGTATAGTCTTGTTAAACCTGAACTATTTATTTCTAGATTTTCTATATATGAAGAGAGGTAGGATGTATCTATATAAGTTACTTCATATTCTTCGCATTTTTCTTTTAATGAGTTGTTAAAAGTTTCTATGTATCTAGTTAGTGCCTTGTCATTTGTATCATTAAATAAGCTTAACATAACAACTTTACCACTATATATATCTATCAACTCTTCGTTGATTTGATGAATGTAGTAATCCCATAACGACAAATCATGATTCATGCTTTCATAACCAGAAGTATCGTAGTTTATCAAAACAGATTTATAATCAAAGGAAAAAAATAAGATCTTTGTTTTCTTTAGTATTTTTTTAACTGTAGTTTTTGAACCATTATAGTAAATTAATGGATTGGTTTCTAAAAGTTTTAAATCATCTCGATAATCTCTTTTCTTTTGTGATAGAGCATTGTTATATTCTAATTTAGCTTCATCGGCAACTTTGGTGAATACATCCATTTGACTATTTGAATATATGTCTGCTCCAATTAAAGTAATTAAAGACTTATTATCTTTACATGAAGTTGAAACTAAAAGCAGTGGAAGTATTAAAGAATACTTTAATTTATTTATTTTCATCGACAGTTATATCTGCTCCTATATTCTTAAGGATTTCAAAAAGGTTTTCATATCCTCTTAATAGTATTTCGGCGTTGCTTATTGTGCTGGTACCTTTAATCATTAACGCAGCAATCAATGCACTCATCCCTCCTCGAAGATCTGTACAAATGACATCAGCTGGATGTAAATTTCTGCTGCCACGAAGAAGAACTTGATCATCGAAAATACTATAAACAAGGCCAAACTTTTCTAATTCTTTTAAATACCTAGTTCTTAAAGGATAAACCTCATCTTTAAATAGCACAAGATTTTGTCCTTCTAAAAATAAAGAAACTATAATAGGTAGATTGTCACTAGATAGTCCTGGCCAAGGCTGACAAGTTAATTTGAGTTTAGATTTATTCTCCTGCTTATAAGTTAATAATGACTTTCCACCTTTTATTTCGTAATTAAGTTCAGCATAATCTAAAGTATGTAAAAAATCACTTATATCATCAAATGGTACATCGTTAATCTTTAAGCTTGATGCACTAGTTAGTCCTATAGCTATATAACTAGAAGCGGCTATTCTATCAAATTGGTTCTTATAAGAGATTATTTCATTAAAGTTGCTATTACCTTTAACAATGTATACACCTTTTAATTCAGTGATATCAACACCAGCAAGTCTTAAAAACTCAACCAATTGTTTTATTTCAACTTCTTCAGCACAGTTTTCTATAGTAGATACACCATCGATAAAAGAAGCAAATAAAAGAGCATTAATTGTCCCACCAACACTTTTTTGTGGAAATGAATAAGTAAATGGATGCAGATCTTTAACACTAATATTAATACTGCACTCATCTTCATTATAGTTTCCACCACAAGACTTAATTAAATCTAAGTGAAAGTTTATAGGTCTAAAACCTAGATTACATCCACCAGGTGCATAAAAAGTAAAAGGAGTTTTTAATGAAGATAATATAGGTAAAAAGTATATACTAGCACGCAAACTGTTTATCAATTCTTTTGTTATGTTCGCACTACTTAAATTACTCGCATCAATAACTAAATTAGAGTTTTCCCATAAAGAAGATACATTTAATTCTTTAGCAATCTTTAAAAAATTATCAACATCTTCTATATGAGGTATATTAAATAAAGTAATCTTTTGTCTAGTTAATATTGCACCAGCTAAAAGTGCTAACGCACCATTTTTTGATCCTTGAAGATTTACTTCACCAGAAAGCAGTTTTCCGCCATTTATTTTTAAGAGCATACTATCACCCCTAATAAAGATATGACAGAAGCCTACTTATTAGAATTAATAATCAAAGCTTGTGGTAATTCAATTATTTCTTTTGACATTGAATAGTTAAAAATGATAGGAATTATTCTATCTTCGTAGTTTATATCACTTATATTCTTTATATAGAGTGAACTTAAATAAATTATGCTCTCACAAGATAAATAATCAGGAAGAACAAACGCTTTAGGTAAATCTTCTTCATCAAATAATAGATTGTATAGTTTTTTGTCCTTAATACTTGTTTTATTAAAAAAACATTTATTAGCAAAATCATTTATTTTACTTTTTACATCAAACAAAATAGAAGAATCATAGTTAACTTTATCTTGAGGTGAAAAAATAACATTCAGTCTAGTATAATTATTATTAGCAAAAGATTTAACACATAATCCTAGTGCTAAATACCCTGTTTTAAACACTTTAGCCATCTTAGTTCGACTAAACGAAAAGAAAGAAGGTCTTGATATTAAACTGTAGTTAGATTTAAAGTAGTTAAAAACTTCAGCATCACTAATAAGAGACTTTGCATTAATATAAAGTTTATTTAATTCATCGTAATTATTAATTTCCATATAGATATAATATATTTTTTACTTTTATTGTTCAAGGTTTTATAGCTCGCCCCCACCTCCTACGGCTCCGCCGAGCCGACGACCCCTGGGGGAGGAGGCG
>CAOSOP010000038.1 GCA_948525355.1 uncultured Bacilli bacterium
GCTTCCGGGGGAAGCTCCCTCGGAGGTGTGGGAGTTAGTGGTGGCGAGCAAAAGACAAAACATTACTTAATGTATGTAGTAGCAATTATTATTTGCTCAAGATAAAAAATATACTTGAATTACTTTTGAATATGATTTACAATAATAATGCTTATTTTAACATAATGTGAGTTCAAATTAGATTTATCGAACCCATAGGACTGGTTGCAGTCCTTTTTTATTAATTTAGTGAAGAGTTTAAAAAAACACTTGATTATCATTTATTGATACTTTATAATTAATATCGTTGCAGGCATAGTTCAGTGGTAGAACGTAACCTTGCCAAGGTTAATATGCGGGTTCGATTCCCGTTGCTTGCTCCATTATAAGTAAACTCAGCCCAGTAATATGGGCTTTTTTAATACATTTTTAGTAGTTGATTGATAACAAATTGATAACATTTAAAACTTAATTATTTTTCAATAGTGTTTAAAATCACAATCGAAGTTGGTTGTATTATTAAAACGTATAATACATAGTTATAATTTATAGAATCATTTTTTATACTCTTGAAATTAGTATTGCACTTGGTTTATACTAATTTGGATAAAAAAGAGGTAGAAATATGGGAAGAGCACATGAAGTTAGAGCTGCGAGTATCGCTGCAACAAATGCAAGAAAAAGTGCATTGTATATGAAGGCATCAAGTGAAATATACATTGCTGCTAAATCTGGAGTTCCAGATCCAAAAGATAATTTAGCTTTACGTTCAGCTATTGAAAAATGGCGTGCACAAAATGTTACTAAAGAAGTAATTGAACGAGCTATTGCTAAGGCTAAAGGTGGTAGTGGTCAGTCTTATGAAGCTGGAAGATATGAAGCTTTTGGTCCAGGCGGAGTTGCAATTGTTATCAACACTTTAACAGATAATAATAACAGAGCTTTTGCTGATGTTAGGGCTGCAGTAAAGCATCATGGAGGTTCTATTTCTGATCGTCCTGGTTCAGCAGCTTTCCATTTTGAAGATATTGGTGTTTTAGAGTTTGAGGGCACAGATCCTGATAGCATTACTGAAACTTTAATAATGAGTGATGTTGATGTCAAAGAAGTTAAACTAATTGATGATGGAGAAATTAGAGTATTGGTTGCTCCGAAAGAATTGCATAATGCACAAAAAGTTATGAGCGAAAATGGTGTTGGCAAGTTTGATACTGCTGAAACAAGATTGATTCCTGTTGATACTGTTGAAGTTGATGCAGAAGATGCTCAAAAGCTTAGAAACTTACTTGACGCTTTAGATGAAGTACAAGATGTTCAAAGCGTTTATCATAATTCAAATATATAGTGTTTATTAATTAAGGGTTGAATTTGATATTTAGCCCTTTTGTTTTTAATTGCATACTATTAATAAATTATATATAATTTATAAGTCGAATATAGGAGGGGATTATATGAGCGATTATATTTCTTGGGATGAATATTTCATGGGAATTGCATTATTAAGTGCAAAGCGCAGTAAGGATCCAACTACTAAAGTCGGTGCTTGTATTGTATCTTCAAATAAAAAGGTTCTTTCTTTAGGATATAATGGAATGCCAATAGGAGTTGATGACAAACTAATTCCTTGGGGAAGAGAGGGTGAGGAGCTTGAAACAAAGTATCCTTATGTTTGTCACGCAGAGTTAAATGCTATATTGAATTCAAATCATAATCTTGATGGATCTAGATTATATGTAACATTGTTTCCTTGCAATGAATGTGCGAAAGCCATCATTCAATCGGGAATTAAGGAAATAATATATCTTTCTGATAAATATCATAATTCAACTGCTTCTGAAGCGAGCAGAAGGCTTTTAGAGATGGCGGGAATTAAAATGATTAAGTATAGTGGAAAAATATGTGAATTTAGTTTTAAGGAAAGTGAAAATGAGAAGAAATGATAATATTGATGTTGAAGAGGTAACACCTAAAAAGCTTCGTAAAAGAATTCTTTTCGGGACTTTTGCTATTTTGGCTTCTTTTGCAATGATTCTTGGAATTATGTTTACAATTGCTTCGGCTGATAAGAAGGTCAGAAACCTTGTAATGCTTATTTTTGGTATTGTTTTTGCCTGTAGTTTAGTAGCTTTTTATATTTATGTTCTTATTGATTATAAAATTAAAAAGAAGAAATTGATGGAAGCAGAAAAAAGAAGTAAAGTTGTTGATAGAAAAATAAGGGATGATTGGAAATGAAGAAGAAAAAGATTGATAAGAGTGAAGAGGTAGTTATCGATGATTTTGCTAAAGATACAGCGATAAAGTTTGAGCATGTATATTTCAGTTATGATGACAAGGATAAGGAGTATACATTAAAAAACTTATGCTTTTCAATTATGCCTGGATCATATGTTGCATTGATTGGTCATAATGGTTCTGGCAAGAGCACGATTGCTAAATTGATTTGCGGTATTTTTGAACCATTTAAAACCAATTATGAAAAAAGCGGAATCTATATCTTCGGTGAAAAGATGACTTATGAAAATTACAATCGTCTTCAACATCAAATTGGAATGGTTTTCCAAAATCCTGATAATCAGTTTATTGGTGCGACAGTCAAGGATGATATTGCTTTTGGTCTTGAAAATGATCAAGTTTCACAAGATGATATGCAAAGACTTGTTGAAGAGTATTCGACTAAGGTTGGAATGAATGAGTTTTTGGATCGTGAACCTTCAGCCCTTTCTGGCGGTCAAAAACAAAGAGTTGCTATAGCTGGAACATTAGTTAGATTTCCTAGAATCTTAATCTTAGATGAAGCTACTTCGATGCTAGATCCAAAAGGAAAGCGGGAAATAAATGCTTTGATAAAGGAGATGAGAAAAACTAATAAAGATTTAACTATTTTATCTATTACGCATGATATCGAAGAAGCTTATCAGGCTGATGAGGTTATTGTTTTAAATAAGGGTGAAATTCTAAGACAAGGAAAGCCAAGTGAGATTTTTGAAAATTCTGATGATTTAGAAAATATAAAATTAGATATTCCTTTCTTTTTAAAGCTCAAGCATGAGTTGAGTGATTTGGGAGTTGAGTTGAATGATGTTGATGATTTAGATTCGTTAGCGAGGGAATTATGCCAATAAAGATTGAAAAGTTGTTTTATGATTATAATCCGAATACTCCTTTTGTTTCTCATGCACTTAAGGATATCAACCTTGATATTGATGGCAACTTTTTTAATGCACTTATTGGTGAAACTGGATCGGGAAAAACTACACTCGTTCAGCATTTGAATGGTCTTCTTTGGCCAAACAGTGGAACGATAACTATCGATGAACACTTTATCAATGGAAATGATAAAAAACTTCAAAAAAAGAAGAAAAAGGGAATAAAAAAACTGCGTTCACATGTTGGATTAGTATTTCAATTTCCTGAGTATCAGTTATTTGAAAAGACAGTTATTAAAGATGTTCTTTTTGGTCCGAAAAATTTTGGCATGAAAGAAGAAGAGGCGTTAGAGGTTGCAAAGGAAAGCTTAAGTCTTGTTGGTTTGGATGAATCTTATTATGAAAGGCCACCTTTTGAACTTAGTGGTGGGGAGAAAAGAAGAGTTGCCATCGCGGGAATTATCGCTTTGAAACCAAAGATTCTTGTTTTGGATGAGCCAACTGCTGGCCTTGACCCATTAAGTGAAAAAGAAATGATGGAACTGTTTTTAAAAATACATGCTAATGGGACTAATGTTATTTTAGTCACTCATAACATGGATATTGTTTTAAAATATGCTAAAAAAGTTATCGTAATGGATAAGGGAGAGGTGAAAAAATATGTAACTCCTATTGAATTATTCCAGGACGATGAGTTTTTAAATAGTGTTGCTATTGAACCTCCAATGGTTTTTAAAACGGCAATGAGACTGAAAGAAGAGGGGTTGGCTATTGATTTAAAGCAAATTGTCGACATATCTTCGTTAGCCAAAGAAATAGCAAGAGTTAAGGAGTTGGCTAAATGAAGAATATGGCGATGGGTCGTTTTAGACCGTTTAATACTGCGATGCATCGTTTAGATGCGAGAGTTAAGATAATAGGATTGATTGTTTTAATGGTTGGTGTTTTCCTTGATTATGGAAATGTTCCGTTAAATTTTATTGTCTATGGCTTAATATTTATCGCTTTAACAGTTATGATGATAATTGGCAAGGTGTCTTTTAAAGGTGTTTTGCGAGCACTAAAGGCTATGTGGTTGATGATGATTTTCATTTTTATATTTAACCTTTTGATACCGACCAAAACTGGTGATTATTTTCAAATTGGCAGTTGGGACTTTAAAATTTACTATAGTTCAATATATAACACTTTGTATGTCATATTCAGATTGTTTTTGATGCTGATGATGACATCAATACTTACAGCAACAACTTCACCAATGGATATGACTTTTGCACTTGATTCTTTGTTAAGTCCTTTGAAACTAATTAAAATTCCTGTTTCTTCATTTTCTATGATTTTAGCATTGGCATTAAGATTTATTCCTACTTTAACTGAGGACACAGAAAGGCTGATGCGTGCGCAAGCGTCAAGAGGAGTGGATTTTAAGGAAGGAAAACTCAAGGAAAAGATAAAGTCGATAACTTCTTTGATTATACCTTTGTTTTCTTCATCATTGACAAGAAGTGGTGATTTGGCGATTGCTATGGAATGCCGCGGATATGATCCAAGAAAGAAGCGCACTCGTTTCAGAAAAATTAAGTGGAGAATTGTCGATACGATAATGCTTTTGATTCTTTTAATATTGTTTGTTGGATTTATTTTACTTGCCATATATGGAAAAGATTTGGTGAGTGCTTTTTTAGGGCTGTTTAAATGAAAAACTATTTTATAACTTTTTGTTTTGATGGGACTAATTACTATGGTACACAAAAACAAAGCAAGTTTCCTTCAGTTACGCAGACCTTTGAAGATGTTTTAAAAACAATCTATCTAGAGGATATTAAGTTTTTATGTTGCAGTCGATTGGATAGAGGAGTTCATGGCCTGTTTTTAGGTGGGAATTTTTTGACTGATAGTGAAAAAATAGATGTTGGTAATATGGTTTATACTTTTAATAGACTCTTACCAAGTGATATAAGAGTTTTAAGCGCTAGTATAGTAGCAGAGGATTTTTCTTCTCGATATGATGCGGTGAGAAAAACTTATTTATATAGAATAAATACAAGCGAAGTCTGTTCACCTTTTTTAATAAAGTATTGTTATCATAGTTTTTTAAAAATTGATTTTAACAAGCTTGAAAATGTAAAAAAACTTTTTATTGGTGAACATGATTTTTATTCATTCTCGACAGAAGATGAAGATAAAAATACTGTTAATACCATTGAATCTATTGATATAATTAAAGAAGATGATAATATTTCTATAAGGATATCTGGCCGAAAGTTTTTGCGATACCAGATTCGCTATATTGTCGGCGCTATGCTTGAGTTTGCGTATAACAAGATAAGTATGGAAGATATTATTTATCGACTTAATAATAGGGATAGAAAGAGCAAGAGATTTAAAGTTGAAGCGAAGGGTTTGTTCTTAGAAAATGTTGAGTTTGATTTTAAAAGGAGTTTAAATGCTGAAATATAATTACCACACTCATACATATCGATGTAATCATGCGACTGGTACGGATGAGGATTATGTTATCGAAGCTTTATCTATAGGAATGCAGGGACTAGGTTTTTCAGATCACATTATGCTTCCAGATTTTTCTGAGCCAACAATTAGAGGTGAATATTCTTGTTTTCAAAACTATTTGGATTCGATTGATGACTTGAAGAAATCTTATGATGATAGAATTAAGATTTACAAAGGACTTGAGGCTGAAGGCTTTGCTTACTATTTTCCATATTATAAAGAACTGATAAGCACTGGAACGGTTGACTATTTGATTTTAGGTAATCATTCGATGATGAACAATAAAAAGAAAATAATTGCTCACTTTGGTCAACCTACCGCATCTTCGATACACGCATATAAAGATACTGCGATTGCTGCCATGAAAACGATGTGCTTTTCATGTTTTGCACACCCTGATTATTTTATGTCTTCTTTACCAGTTTTTGATCGTGATGTCATGAAGGTCTCGGCAGAATTGATTGAGGCTTCAATCATTTATGATATTCCTTTAGAAATAAATATTGGAGGAATTAGAAATGGAAAGAAGCAGATTGGTGATAAGTATCGTTATATATATCCTAATTCTGAATTTTTCCTTTTGGCTAAAAAAATGGGCGCTAAGTTTATACTAGGTTTAGATGCACATGGTCCAAGCCAAATTAATGATGAGCAGGCTAATTGCACTGCTGTGCGATTTGTTCATGATTTGGGACTGCAGTTAATTCAATCGTTAGATTTTAAGAAAGGAAGTTGATGTGTCTACTTTATCTATTTGCTTAATCGCGTTTTATGTTATTAATATCTTAATGACTATATCTGTTCTTTTTTTAGAAAGAAAAGAAACGAGACAAGCATTACTTTGGATTTTTGCTTTCTTTGCGATACCAGTTGTGCCATGGATATTATATTTTTTTATTGGAAAAGGACCTAAACTTAATCGCCGTAATTGGGCAAAAAGAAAGGCTATTTCTGATGAAAATATTAGAAAACAAGCTATTTTAGGAAATATTAATCACTATATCGGTGATGATGACGAAGAGAGACAAATGATTTCTTTAAATGAAAATAATGGCTTTTTCTGTACAACCTATAATGAGACAAAAATTTATTGCGATGCGCATGAGATGTATAAAGATCAGATTAAGGATATAAAAAATGCAAAGAAATCGATCAATGTCTTATACTACATTTTTAGAACAGATAAGGTTGGTCGATATTTTTTGGATGTATTGACTGAGAAAGCAAAAGAAGGGGTTGAAGTAATCCTTGTTTTTGACGACTCTGCTAATCCTAAGATGACATATAGATTTTTGAAGAAATTTATCAATGCTGGTGGCAAGGTTCAACCATTTTTCCCATCTAGATTAACAAGAATTGGTCATAATTTTGCTTATCGTAACCATCGAAAAATAGTCGTCATTGATGGAGTTATTGGATATATAGGCGGCATGAACATAGGTAAAGAGTATTTGAGCATGCATAAAAAGATAAAACCTTGGCGCGATACTCATCTTCGTATTGTCGGAGAAGCGGTATGTTTATTGCAAATCAGGTTTTTTCAGGATTTAAGTGGTGCAAAACCTTATTATTCAAAGAAAAAGCGTACTACTGGCTTTGAAGAGGTTTTTGCGAAAAACATGGTGACATTTCCATCATTTGATAAAGAAAATGTTTCACCAATTCAGATTGTTTCTTCAGGTCCTGACTCATTAAAGGAAGAAATCAAGCTCGCTTATTTAAAAATGATAGGATTGGCCAAAAAAAGCTTAGTCTTACAAACACCATATTTCATTCCTGATAAAGGGTTTATTGATGCGTTAATTGTCAGCAAACATTCTGGTGTTGATGTTAAACTTGTCATTCCTGGTGTTCCAGATAAAAAAGTTGTTTATCATGTAACTTATTCATATCTTGAAGAAATATTAAAAGCTGGAATTGAAGTCTATTTATATCCAGGTTTTTTACATTCAAAGATGATAGTTATTGATGAGAGTGTGACTAGTATTGGCACAGCGAATTTGGATGAGCGATCATTCTCTTGGAATTTTGAAGTGAATGCTTTTATTTATGATAAAGAGGTTTCTAAAGAGGCGATGATTATTGCTAAAAATGATATAGAGAAGAGCAGACTTCTCACCTTTGAAGATTATAAAAAGAGGCCGATTAAAGATAAATTTCTTGAAAACCTGTTTAGACTTTTCTCTCCACTAATGTAAGTCAAGTTTAATATTTATTTTGTTTTTCAAAATGTCTTCATAATAAGGAACATATATAATTCTTCCTTTTTTGTCACAAATAACAGGATAATATTCTCTTAGATAGAGAGGCACTCTCATTTTTTTAATAAAGTTGTTAGCATCGTTTTGCACAATGTTTGTCGCTATAATATCGTTAGCTAAAACATTCCTAATAGTTATAGGAAACTCTTTTATGTTAAATTTATTTAACTCAATTTTTATGTCAAAAAAAGGAAAAATATAGATTCCTTCTTTTTCAATTTTCTTCTTGTATTTAACTAACTTTTTCTTATCTATTATCTTAACTTCATCACCATCAAAAATTACATAATAGTTTTTAATTTTTTCTTTAAAAGATTTATTCGATTTTAATCTTTCAAAAATAATATTTATATATGAAGAAAGATTTTGTTGATAACCAATTTTACCTTTTAAAAGAGCATAGAGAACTCTTCTTTTAACGTTGTCTTCAAGTTTTTTATAGAAACTAATCTTGAAAGAATTATCTAGGACATTATTTTTAATTAGTCTTTCGATTCTAGCTAGCTCAACATTTTCTTTGTCGATTTGTTCTTTAATAGATAAAAAGTCTTTATAATTTAACTTTGTCCTCAAAAGATTTCGTTCTCGGTTAAGATTGTTGTTTGTAGGATCATCAAAGAAGGGAATCATATTTTCAATTAGATATTCTTTCATTTCTTTCTTAGTATAGTTTAAAGCAGGTCTAAATACTTTTAATGAATTTAAGTTGCTTATTTCTTTTAATCCGTAATAATCAACAAGATTATTTCTTCTTTTTTGCATTATATATGTTTCAATTAAATCATCAAATTGATGCGCTGTAAGCAGATATTTGATGCCATACTGATTGTTAATTTTTCTGAATATGTCATAGCGAAATCTTCTTGCCTCATCTTCAAAGTTCATTTCGGAATTAATCACTGTATCTTTTTTTATTATGACCAAATTATGCAAAGAAGCAAAATTATTAACTATTTGTTCTTCTTTATCAACATATACCGAATCATGATAATTTATATAGATTAAAATAGGTTTATAACCAAGTTTAACTAGTCCATATGCAAGAAAAACCGAATCTGGTCCACCAGAAAATGCTACAGATATTAGAGTATCAGTAGTTACATTATTTCTTAGTAAGGTATCATTTAGTTTTTTAAAAATCATATATTTATTTTACTTAAAAGTAGCTTTAAAGTAAAGTTTCGCCTTTTTGCGTGGTCTGGCCGAAGTTCTGAGGCCATTGATTTGCGGGTGGT
>CAOSOP010000039.1:0-3830 GCA_948525355.1 uncultured Bacilli bacterium
GCCCCACCTCCTATTCCACCGCCTCGTCCTTCGCCTGGGGCGACGTCCTCGGGGGTGCGATAGGAGGTGGAGGCGAGGTCCTCGGGGGTGTTGTGCGAGGTGGGGGCGAGTTGTTAATCAGCGTTCAAATCTTCACTTGATTCCATTTGATTATAAAACTCCAATACATTAGCTCTCTTATTATGTCTAACATAATCTTCAATCTTGTTCTTGCGTGAAAACTTTCTGACAAAAAACTTTTCAATTTGCTCTGCATATTTAATTGATAAATATACGGCTGCAATAAATCCTATTGCCAATAAAACTGCAAGTACTATGCCCCAAGGTGTTGTTAAAATAGATTTATCTACAACGCCATAAACAGTCAGAATAGTACCAATTACTGCTGGTGGTCTGGTCAACAATTGCATGATAATGAAAAACCTATATGACATGGTTGTTATTCCTGCTACCATACATAAAATATCGTCAGGAAACAAAGGAAGTAAAAACATCATAAAGAATACTGGTCTCTCTTTTCCCTTGGTCTTTTTCAAATACTGCTGCATATTATCTCTTCCGACGACATATGAAACAAACGGCTTTCCAAACCATCTACCAAGCGCAAAAGAAAAGATTGAAGCAGATATTATTGCAATCAATGAATATATAACTGGTTCATACCAGTTATTAAAAATAGCTATTCCTGCTGCCGTTGTGATGAAGGCAGGAATAGGAATAAATGAGACCTGCATAAACTGAACCAACATATATAGTAATACAGTCCACACTTTATATTTGCTATTTAACATAGCAGCAATTTCATCTACAGAAGAAAACTTATCCAATATTCCATAGTGCTTTAATAATAAATATGCAAAGAAGCAAATTGCCAATATTAAAACGACGCCTAAGTATAATCTATAATACTTTCTCGGATCGAAGTTCTTTATAAAATGAACTATCTTATCTTTTGCTCTAATAAAGAAATTTTTAATACTATTAATCATCTTTGAAAACATATTATTATTTTGACAAAAAAGTAGGTTTATATTCTATTTTTATACAAGGAAATCTTGTTTTCTACAATAGATACAATGTCATTTTTTTGCATTTCTTCTAATATTAAATTAACTCTTTGCCTTAATAAATCTAAATTATCAGTTTCAATTATACTAGCTAATTCGTTAATCAATACTTCACTATCCATATATGTGAAATTAGATAGATATGTGAATATCGCCTTTCTTAATTCATATCTAGTAACTCTTTCAACAGATCCTATCTTTGGTCTAAGTGTTAATGTGCTTAAATCAGCTGGGAAGAAGTGACCTTCAGAATAGGTTATTAATCCTCGATTATAATAGTTATTAAATCTTGACTTAATGATTGGTTTTAAAGAGTGGTACTCAGATTTACTAATTGGAAGAATTGCAAATACATAACCATCTATATCTTCTCTTTTAACTTCATCATTCTCATTATAGAATGGTCGTTCAATCATAGAGTTTCTTATTTTCGCAAGTCTTTCTTGATATTCTGCTTTAAGAGTTTCTGTATCAACTTCAGCCCTTGAAATGAAGTTTTCTTCTTCATTCTCCTCAAATTTCTCTTTTTCAAGCAATATTGTTCGTCTACCCTTAGGTTCAACTATTTCTCTTATCAATTCTTTCGGATTTAATGCGGCAATAAATAGTGGGAATTCAAAGCAATCAACTCCAAACAGACGGTGAATTATTGGAAATAGGTTCTCTAAATCACTTCTAAATCCTTCTTTCAATGTCAAATCATTAAACAACATAGCTACAGGTTTTTTAACTCCTGGGCGAACTATTACTAGTGGATAAATATCATTATTGTATTCATAGTTTCGATAAATCTGATATCCCATAGTGTTAGCCGTATATTCGACTAAATTATAAAGATGCTCACCCATTGTTGGATATTTATAATCTTTTAATATATTCTTTAAATCAATGTGGAAACTCTTCATAGTGTCGTTAAGAAGAACAGACTGATCCCCAAGTGCTAATATAGTATTATTTGTGTGTGAAACAAAGATAACTCGGCGAGAAATAGTTAGCATCAATAGTAATTCAGACAATTCATATTTTTCTGGATCAACAATAATAGAAATATCTGTTTTAATGCTTGAAGTCAAATATGAACAATACTTTTCGATTCTAAGTGGCTTTAATCTCAAAATATCGTCGCCATATCTTTTTATCATTTCATCATTTCTAATCGTATCGATGTGAATTGCAATCTTTTTAGCATTCTTAACAAATTCTAAATACTGATCTGTATTTTTATATTCTGAAATCTGCTCTTGTATTTTAAGAAGAAGATTATTTTTGTCATCAGCAATTTGATTATCAACACTTTGTAAAAAGTCATGTCTTAAATCATCAAGGTCATCGAATGCTTTTTTAGCATCATCAAAACTCTTCTTTTTGTATGAATAGAAAACAGAAGCAAAATAATCTACTTCAAGTGTTTCAAAAGATTCATTTGCCGCAATCAAACTATCGATTACATCCTTCAAAGGCTGTGAAACTTCTCTGGTATAAGCGATGAAATTATAATAATCCAAATAGACATCGTAATTGGCGTTAGCAAGGGCCATTAATTGATAAATAACATCAGTGAAACTCATCATTTCATAATCCTTCTTTTCAGCAGAATCAAAGAAAGAATATAAATTATCAAAATCAACCTGAACTCTACTCGCCAATTCATCTAACTTATCTATGATTTCATCATTGAATTGCATTCTGAAAGTAACATCATTAAAATATTTCTTTACTAAAGCATTGTTTACAAAATCTATATCATCATATAAAACGATGTGACGATGGAATAAACCTATATATTCTATTGCGCTCTCAAGCTCAACTATTGCATCGATACCATTAATATCAAACGGAATATCAGATAGTTTTTCTTTATTTTCATTTATTTCATCAGTGTTTTTGCTATAGATATCTAATAGCCTAAATAAAGAAGTTAAATTCTTCTTATCCTTAATTTTTAATAAAGGCTGAATTTCCTTAATAACTAACTTCTTAACTTTCTTTTTAGCATGATAATCGGAAGTAATACGCTTTAAATCCTTAGCCCAAATTTCGGAACTGACAATATTATCTATTGCTAAACGAGCAGAACTCTGGCTATCATATAAAGTTTTCAAGCGAGAGACGGCATCAATATCGATCGTTTCAACATCTATATCAAATAGTTCCTTACTAAATCCACTATATTGACGCAAAATATCAAAATGATTATGAATTTTTGTATAGTCATAGAAAGAATCAACCTCTCCAAGCTTCCAATCTTCTAAATTAGCCTGTCTAACTTTTTCTGAGAATTCTTTAACATCATTTAAACATGTAGAGACATAGTCCATTAATTCTTTATATGTTTCGCTATCAACTCTTGAAGTTAATCCACAAAAAGGATGTACATTTATCGGAATATTTCTAAGCGAACTAAGTCTAGCAAATTCTTTAAAGAAATGTCTATCACGACTATAGTCTTCATCACTATAAGTTGTAGCATCAAAACTATACTTAACTTTGCCTAATGCAGTATAATTTGCTAATTCCTCTAAAAACTCAACTCTATTTTGATTAAATGGCCAATTAAAGTTTTCATCACGAACCTTTAAAAGTTCGGCATATTGACCAATATAACCTTCATGATTTTCACGGTCGATAACTCTTTCTTTTTCTTTATCAAGTAAATCAATTATATAATTATTGTGTCCATTTGGACGAAGTAAAAGTGGATGTAAATCATAATCATCAGTAAACTTATTTAAAAGTTCATCGTCCTGCGAATAAATGCTGACA
>CAOSOP010000039.1:3854-8962 GCA_948525355.1 uncultured Bacilli bacterium
TTTTTAGTATGCTGTCCTCAAGTTTTTGATTAGAAAAACTGATATTTACGCAATGCTCTTTTTGTAGTACATCATAAATTTGTGTAACAAAAGGATAAGCAGATATGACATCATTTTCTACATTTTCATCTTCCATAAGTGTTTCATTAGATAATTTAGCCATCACTCGATTTAAATACAGTTCGTTAATCTTTGAAATTATTTGATTGACTGCAAATAACTTATTAGCTTCACAACCTATTAAAGATACATCTGGTTTAACGGAGAAGAAAAAAGCATGAACTTTTTTGTCAATGTAATCCATATATGAATCAACTTGGAAATCAAAATAAGGATAGTTTAAATCTAAATCAAATGATTGCTTTAACTTTTTAATCAACGGATAGTTAAAAATAGGAGTAGAATTAATTAACTTCAATCTTAACGAATCGTTATATCGATAAACTTTCACTGGAATAAAAAACAATGGTGCTAACTGATCAAGTTTTTCACCGACTATGCGATAACTTAAAGAATATAAAGAAAGATATACTTCTTGTCCGGCAAGTGAATCTATACTCGCTAGTTGACTAGGTAAAACTTTTAAATCTAAACTAGTGTCTTTTTCATCACCAATACAAAGTTCATGATCCCTCAATAATAATTTATAAACTTTAGAAGGATTTTCACTGTTGAACTTAAGAACCTTGCTTTTATGTTCAGCTAAATTAGTGTTTAAAAATATGCTTCCATCATCGCTGAGCTCTGTTTCTAATATGACCAATAGATTATCGATATTCATTTGTTTTCACTCCTATATGTAACATATATATTATGACAAAAAAAATTTTGAAATAAAAGACTTAATATATATATTTATATTACTAAATATATTAATAAAGCATAAAAGTAGCGGAGTAAGAAACAACTTATTTAAAATAAAACAAGTTGCTTCTTTTTGAAAACGATTAATATACATGCTTTTATCATTATCAAGTCAAACTATTTATAAGGATATTTTTTTCTATTTCCACACATTCAATATTCGCCAAAAAACTTTAAACTTGAAAAAATCGGTCTGAACAATTACAATAACTAAGTCATGAAAATCTTAGAAAAGGAATTAAAAAACGCTTCATATATTCTTTTCCTCGACATTGAAGGAACTCAGCATTCTCATGAGGTAATTGAAATCGGTGCATACTTAGTTAAGTTAAAACCAGATTATACGATTGATAAAACTTTTGAACCTATATCTTTTAAAAGGTTCTGCGTTGCCCATGAACCTGTTGGAAAAATAGTGACTTCAATGACTGGAATTACTGATAATGCCATTAAAGAAAATGGCATATCATTTTTAGACACGATGAAAGAATTGCACGAACTAATCAGCGATTATGATAATGAAATGGTCGTTGCGACATTTGGTAGTTTAGATGCTGTAATGTTAAAAAAGTCTGCAAACTATTTTAAAAACAACAAGTTCTTAAAACCATATATAAAGTTTTTAAATGATCGAATTTGGGATTTTACTACTTTTATTAATCGCTTTGTCTTAAGTGAAAAGAATCAACCTTGTTCATTATTAAAACTGACTGAAGTTTTTAATATCACCCCATATGGATCAGCTCATGATGCTCTTAATGATGCGATTGACTTATTCTTAATCTATGAAAAAATGGTTTCATCTCCTGAAATCATGGCCGAATGCTATTTGAAAGTATTAAAAAACAACTATTCTATCGCCTATTCTTGCCCCATAATTCAAAAATATATAAAAGCATTTTTAAATAATGAACTGATAGATTTCAATAATTTCTATACTGACTTAGTAAGATATTTTGAATAAACAATTTGTTTTTATCAACAATAAGTGAGAAAGGAAAGAACATGATTAAGTATCCTAATGGTGGACCGTCAATAAAGACAGATCGATCAAATAAAAATAAAACTTCAAATCGTACTAATCTTGGCATGAATTTAGAAAAAGATGTCGAAATTAGTTCAAAGTATTTTATCGACCACAATCAGGCCATCTTTTATAAAAAGCCGACACCTATTCATGTATATAAAGTTTCTCATGATAATTCTCACCAAATAACTGAGGCATATTATGATAAAAAATCTACTACTGATTACAACGGCCTCTATCGAGAAAAGTACATCGATTTTGAGTGCAAAGAAACAAAAACAAAAACTCTTCCTATCGACCGTTTGTCTAAGCATCAGGTAGAACACTTGTATCGTGTAAAAAGACTCGGTGGTATCGCATTCTTTCTAGTTAGATTTAACACACTTGATGAAACTTATATATTTGATATCGACCATGTTATTGATTTCATTAAACTAAATGATAAACAATCATTTTCTTATAATGATATTAAGACCAAAGGATATTTAGTCACTAAATCTTATAGTCCAAGACTTGAGTTATTAAAAGGCTTGGATGAAGCGTATTTTAGTGATGAAGACAAACAAGAAGAAGATTATTAATGTCATATTAAACTCCTTTTTCGCTTTTATAACCATTTTTTCAGTTACAGTAGGAACCTACCTTTTCATTTCATTTAATAGCCTTGATAATCCAAGTTTAATAAAAAAACTTGATAACAAAGCAACGAAAATTTTTGATGCAAATAATAATATAGTTGAAAGTATTGGAAAAGATGAAGAAAGCGTTCATTACGATGATCTACCAATTCATCTAATAAATGCATTAACTTCTATCGAGGATACATCATTTTTTTATCACGATGGCATTGATGTCAGAAGAATCTTCTCTTCTTTCATCAACAACATCCTGTCAAATTCCATTCAAGGCGGTTCAACTTTAACCCAGCAACTTGCAAAAAATCTTTTCTTAACTTCTGATCGAACATTTGAAAGAAAAATTAAAGAAATACTTTTAAGTTTTAAGCTTGAATCGAAATACGATAAAAAAACAATACTTGAATTTTATTTCAACAATGTCTATTTTGATCCAGTAATTCCTGGAATTTCATATGCTGCACAAAAGTTTTTTAATAAAAAAATCTCTTCACTAAGCCTAACTGAATCTGCTATGCTTGCCGGGCTCGTTAAATCACCAACGCTCTACGAACCATTTAGACATCCAGAAAATTGTAATAAAAGAAAAAATATAGTTTTAAGTGCAATGCTTAAAAACAAAGTTATTACAGAAAGAGAATATAATCATTCGATTAAAATAAATGTCGATGATATCATATTTCATAATCACAAAGATGAAGTATCTTATCCTTATCAAGCCTATATTGATGCTGTCTATCAAGAGTGCAAAAAACTTACGAACATCGATCCATATAATGAAAGTGTTAATATTTATACATATCTTGAACCACAAGTTCAAAAAGTAATCGATTCAATTCAAAGCGAAGAAAGCATCTCATTTTATGATGACCTTCAACAATTTGGATCTGCTGTTATAGAAAATAGTACTGGTCATGTTATAGCTATCGGCGGCGGAAGAGATTATAATGGAAAAAAGCTTTTTAATCGTGCTTATGACAAAAGAGTTAATCCAGCCTCAACTATTAAGCCGATATTTGAATACTTGTTGGCGGTAGATGAATTAGGTTATAACAAAGCTACAACATTGATTGATGAAAAGACAACATATTTAAATGGTGAAGAATTAAATAATGCAAATAATCACTATTCTGGTAGACTTACATTACTTGAAGCTATAGGGTATTCAAAAAACACAACCGCAATACAAACATTAAATACTCTAACAATGATGCATGGTGAAAAATATTTAGAAAACTACCTCCAAAGCATTAATCTAATGGATGGTGGTAGATATACTGAGAGCTATGGCCTTGGTGGAATGGAAAATGGAGTTAGTTTAGTAAATTTAGCAAGCAGCTATCAAGTCATAGCAAATAATGGAATTTATTATGAACCTACATTCATTGATAAAGTTGAAACAACTGATGGAAAAGTCATATTTGAAAATAAAGTTAGTCCAAAAAGAATAGTTAGCGAAGAATCTGCTTATATAATGAAAGATATTCTCCAATCATTAGTCAAAGAAGGTTATTCCTCTCTTGACCAAGTCCAAATCAAAAACACACTTGTAGGCGCTAAAACAGGAACAGGTCAATACCCCGACTCAGTAATAAATGCCTATAATTATCCTTCAACAGCCGATAAAGATTCACTCGTCGTTGGTTTCTCTAACGATTACTCTCTAGCCGTATGGACTGGATTTGATAAACCGATAAAAGGTAAATCTGCTTATTTTTATAATGGCGATAAAAGAAAAACATTAACTAAGAAAATATTCAAAACCATCTTAACCGCTGCAGCAAAAAAGAACAACACAAATATAATACCAGAAAACATCTTTTCTCCTTGCGTTATAAAATATGCAGATGGTTTATATTATCCGAATGAACTAATTCCTGATAATTATACTATGTACACAAATCTAAAAGAATATGAAGATATAAAAACTTATCCTCTTCCAGAGTTTAATTCTGTGAATGCTGTAATACTTGAATTTGATGACTATTACGAAATAATGATCAACAGAACATCTGCTGAAGATGAAGTATATAAAAGAATTTATGGTCCACTCGGAACATTCATTAAGATAAATGATGAAATACAATTCACAACTTCAAACACCTATCAAATATCTAAATCGTATAATATTAAACAAATAGAAATATATGAAGGATATGAAGAATTAATCGATTATCACGGTGAAAGCAACTTAATAGATATTGACTTTAATATATTCTAACTATAAAGTTGGAACAGTAAATCCTTGGTCATCTTCAGGATAGATGAATTCATAGGCTTCAAAATAAGTATTTCGATCCATTTTATTATAGTAATATTTCAACTCGTTATTATCAGCAACAAATCTTATGGTTTGGTTTTGACTTATAACATATTGTTCGACAATATTTAATTTACTATTCTTTCCACTTCTTACATCCGCAGAACTTATTTCATGCATGCTCAAAATAGGTTTAACTTGGTTAATGAGAACTAAATGTGATAAAGCACATCTATTTTCTTCACTACACACTCCTTTTTCATTATAAAGATTATTACCATCATAGTAATATTTATTATGTATAGGATTTGGCAATAATGTA
>CAOSOP010000040.1 GCA_948525355.1 uncultured Bacilli bacterium
AGAAAAGGATTAATTCAAAAATCAGCAACACTTTAGTTTATTATTCTGGATAAATATGGGAAGCAACCCATTAAGTAGAATAGAAGTTGTTTCTTCACTAAATATACTATCACAGGCTAACAGAATGTATATGTATTACGACCAAGAAATGGGTTCAAAATACTCACCAAAGGTCTATTTAGGTACGCTACAAAGCATAGCTTATTGGTGGATAACTCAGTATCAAAATGGTGCAATTTGGAGCATAAATAACTGGCCAAAAAACTACCAAGCGACCCAGCAAAAAGGCGATTAAAAAAACTCAATATTAGAAACTATATCGTATTTTAATCCATCAATATATAAAAGCTCCTTTTCTAAAGCTTTACTAGCAAAGACTTTTATACCAGATTTAATACTTGCTATATCAACATTTTCATTATTCATCTTATCATGTCTCATATAAATGGCATCTGTATTTTGATTATAAATACTATCCAATCGTTTTCTTAATGCTTCAGCTTCTTCTAATGAAGAGCAATTCATCAACGCCGTAGAGTACATATCGCCAAGACCAGCATCATCAATAACAATAGTAACAGAATCAAAGTAGTTCATACTTCTTCCAGTATATGGATCGATAATATGCTGATAAAGATTTACTTCATTATTTAAAGATTTTGAATAGTAATAGTTATTATAATAGCCAGATGTTGATAAAACGAAATCCTCTTTTTTATTCAAATATACTTCATACTCATTTATATCAGATAGAACTATACCTATTCCTGGATATATGGACCAATAAGATAGTTCTTCATAATAAATCGGATTATTAATCCTTATTTTCCATGGTTCACCATTTGTTTTAACATTATTGGTCATAATGGAAGAAGTACCACCATCAATTAAAAATGGTAACTTAGGATTTTCTTCTTTTAATATATTCTCCACATATCCTTTAGCAAAACCCGAAAGAGATATACTTGGATAAATAGAGTTATTGAATTCTTTTCCTTCAAGCTTCTTTAATTTAATTGTCTTGCTACTATCATTAAACTCGAAGAAATTATTTAATTCTTCATAAGTCAAAACAGCGTTTAAAGCATCACTAACCTCTTGATCTGTCATATTCTTTTCTGGATTATTATTATATATAACATAAAACTTATTAGCATAGCTATCATTCTCACCATCGACATTATAATTATTAAAATCATTAAAATAATCGATATACTTATTATATAAATCCGACAACGCACCAATAGTCATATTGTACTTTGTCATTTTTATTCCATCCTTTTCAACAATAGAATTCAAAGAAAACTCATATGCCTCCTTTAATCCTTTATAAAGTATTTCACTATTGCTTAAATCAATATATTTCTCAGTTTCATTACTAA
This sequence comes from uncultured Bacilli bacterium, assembly GCA_948525355.1. Taxonomy (GTDB): domain Bacteria; phylum Bacillota_I; class Bacilli_A; order RFN20; family CAG-288; genus CAG-345. Next base: position 1,383 of record CAOSOP010000040.1, read on the forward strand.
TAATAAAGTTCTTAATATCATCATTGAATGATTTCAAATTATATAAATCTTCAAACCTTGTATTTAAATCAACTCTATTCTTATAAGAATTATGTCTATCAAAAATAGCACTAATATTAGCTATGCGATTGACAAAGTAATCGGAGAACTCATTTTTTCGTTTGTCAGAATCATTCTGATAAACGGTTATTTTTATTCCACTATCAAACGGAAGAACATTTTCCAAACTATTTACACAAACAAAAGAACTTTCTAACATTTCTGGTGCTTTAGAACATGATCTTGTTGGTACTGATAAAATAGAATAAGGTTTAATACTTTTTGAGCAACCACTTGTAAGGCATATTGGAAGTAATAAGAAACAGAGCGAAGCTACATATTTCCTATTCATCTATTTCAATAACACCATAACCACTATCTTCTCTTGCGTATAAAACATTAACTAAACCTGTTTGTGAATCTAAATATACAAAGAAGGAATGACCAAGAGCATCCATTCTAGTTAAAGCTTCATCTTCATCCATTGGAGTTAATTTAAGTTTCTTACGACGAACAATAGATCCATCATAATCATTATCGTCAACCTCTTTAAGCATTTCTAAGAGAATATTATCTCCTAAAGATTTTTTCTTAGTTCTATCAAGTTGAGTTTTGACTTTACGCATTTGTCCTTCTAAGCGGTCAACACATAGGTCTAACGCTTCATAGAAGTCCCTTCCAGAGTATTTGGCACGAAGATCCAAATTGCTGGTATTTATCGCAATTTCAATCGTTTGATCTAAACGAGTTGTGCATATAGTTGCAACGCATTTGATGTCTTCGTCGTCTTTAAAATAACGCTCCATACGACTCATTTTTTTGTAAATCGCATCTTCCATAGCCTTTGTGACTTTGACATTTCTTCCAACAATCTGGTATTTCATTGTGTTTCTCCTTTCAGTTGTTGCGAGGATTTCTCCTCATCTTTATTATACAATTTTTAAATATACATTAAAAGAAAAACAAACGAAATTTATAGTTTTCGTTTGTACTAAACTAAATATGTGTAAATCTTTAAATACGACTAATTAAAATACTCTCTAGCATCGTTTTGGTATTTTCCTCTAAGAATCATTATTAAATCGAAAATATTCCAAAAAATGCCTAAGAATATAACCATAAATCCTAATTTAACTAAAAATAATTTCCAGGCCTTTCCTCCTCCATAATAGAACTTTTCTACTCCGAACCATCCTAAAAACAAAGTGAAGAAAAACATCTTCCAATTAATTTTTTCCTTAGCATCAACTATATCTTCCATATTCCACCTCTAATACCCGATAATAAGATTAAACTAAATCTTCCTTTTTTTCAAGGCAATATATGAATTTTTCAATTTCATACACGCGTTTAACAACTTTACTGGCCTTTTCTTTAACATATTTAGGAGAATGTGCCATAGCAAAAGAACATCTGAAATTCTCAAACATCGGTATATCATTTCCAGAGTCGCCTACAACTGCAACTTCATCTGTACTATATCCGTTATCATTACAATACTTTAATAAGGCTGTTCCCTTATTAACTCCTTTACAGGAAATTTCCAAAGCGTTGTTAGATTCACATATAAAAAGTTTATCACCATATAAATCATTAATGACATATTGAGCTTCAATTGCACGCTGTTTCGCATGCTTGTCAATTCCAAATACGGGCATAAGCTTATAATACTTATTATTTTTTAGTGCTTCAACAAAATCCTTTTCTCCATATGTAATATCTTCTTTGTACTTCATAGAACATAAATTAACAGCTTTAACAAAAAATCTAAGCATAGTACCAACACCATGAAAGGTCATATACATCTTATTAGTTGCATCAAGAAGAAGCCATGTAATAATACCATACTTGTTTTTAAGTTTTGCATATATTAAAACACCCAGCTCATTATCAATAGGATAATCTTGTTTAACTTCTCCGTTTTCAATAAGAAATGATCCATTACAACCCAATATAGGTATTTCTATACCAAGAATTTTTTCAACCCTTTTTTGCATCATTGGATTTCTTCCAGTAACAAGAATAACTTTTCCCCCATCACTAATAAATCGCCTCAAAAAAGTTATATTCTTTCGAATCATAACTCTAGATTTCTTTTTAGGATAAAGCAATGTTCCATCCAAATCAAGCGCCAGTAATTTAATCATATGAATATATTATACGCTATTTCACTAATTATTAAAAGATAAGATTATGAGAGCTGCACTTATTTCCATAACTTATGTTCGCTTCGCCTTTTTGTGGCTTCACTTCCGGCCAAATCGACGGGTAATTTATGCCTTGTTGTTGGTCGAAAATCCAGCCTGTTCCTAACACTTGAGGCGTACCTAAATAGACTTTGGGATTGTATTTTTTCGTATTAATATCATATCTATAGTAGAACATAGAATGCCCTAAATTCAATAGGTTGAGCTGAGAAACAACTTCTAAGTTTGCCATAAAGTTGCTTCCCATATAAAGCTGCAAAATACTATATACACAATTTGGGTCATTCCATGATTGAAGAAATGCAAATCCCCTTGATGTGAATCCGTAACGGAGTGGTTCGCCTCCACCTCCTATCGCACCCCCTCGTCCTTCTCCTGGCGGAGCGGACTCGGGGGTGCGATAGGAGGTGGGGGTGAGCAATAAAAAAGACTATATCATTAACGACATAGCCTTTTATTTGCAAAGTATTACTGAAGATTATTGTATAGTAATCTTACCAACATAATATGATAATGGAGCAAGTTCAACAGAAGTGACTGTTTCAGACTTTGCTAATTGTGCACCATTTACATAATACTCATTTGTAACAAGGTCATCTGAAAGAGTTAATGTCTCATTAGATGTGTTAATTATTACATAGAGTAATTGTGTATCATCATTCTTATCTTGATATGAGTATGCGAGAATTCTTTCTGCTAATTCCTCATCTTCAAGTCCTATTTCAGAAGCAGATAGTGTTGCAAACTTGAGATTTAATAAATCTGTTGGTCTGAGTAATGAAGTGTACTCATTATTTCTAAGTGCCAACGCAGACTTGAAAGATTCAACCATCGCCTTATTTTCACTAACAAGATTCCAGTTAACTGCATTTATTTCATCATTGAAGTTATAAGAGTCGTGGATATAATACTTTGTATTATCCTTATTAGATGTTATCTTGTCACCCTTAAGGTCAATTAACTTTTCATCAATCCATCTCTGTGGAACTTCTTTGGTACGTCCAAATTCGTTACCTAATTGATAGAAGCTAATACCAGTAGACATTGCTGTTGTGCTGTTAGCAATAGCTTGCATTTGGTTGATTTCATCTTCTGTTAAATCAGGAGCAGAGAGAATTAACTTATCGTGAAGTGTTAGGTTATCATGACATTCTGTATAGTTAACTGAAACACCTTCATAGTGTCTAGCCCATGATCCACCGGAACCGGCTTTAGATCCTGATAATCCATGTAAGACTTTATCTTTGTATGTTGCCATTGCAGCAGCTTCATTATCTTTTCCTTCATATGCAGCTTGTAAGAATCCTCTATCAGTTGTATTGAAGACTCCACCCTTCATTCCATCACGATAACTATCGTTGAAGAATCCGAAACGTGTTTCTTTTGAAGCTGTAACATTAGAGAATGCACCTTGTGTAGCTTGTTGCTCTTTTCCTAAATACTTATCGCCACCATACATATTCCATCCTTCACCATATAAGATGACATCTGGATCGAATGATCTTAAGTTTGTATTTAATGCATTTATTGCACTCTTAGCAATAAGACCACTTAAATCAAATCTAAATCCGGCTAAATTGTAGCGTTTAGATAAGGATTCAGTTGTATTGACTAACATATTTGCAACCATCGCGTTTTCTGTTGCTAAATCGCTTCCTGCACCAGAATATGAGTTAGTACGGAAATAATAATCTGGCATGATGCTGTTATATGTTGAATCTTTTTCTGAAGGCATGTGGTTATAAACGACGTCCATAATGACACCGATACCAGCCTTATTATAGGCTTCAGTAACTTTACGGAATTCATTAATTCTTGTTAAACCATCATTTGGATCACTAGAATATGAACCTTCAAGTGAAGAATAACAATATGGATCATATCCCCAGTTGTATACACCTTCTCTTGGTTTAGCTATGTATTCTGGATCATTTAACTTAGTTTCATCTACTGAGCTAAAGTCATACACAGGTTGAAGTTGAATATGAGTTACTCCGAGATCTTTAACATAGTCAAATCCAGTCTTTGTTCCATCAGAAAGCTTAGTTCCTTCTTCAATCAATCCTAAGAACTTACCCTTATTGGCTTCAGTACCATTCCATGTATCACCAATTGAGAAGTCGCGGACATGCATTTCATGTACAGATAATGCGGCATGATTTGTTGCACTAGGTGCTTCTGTTGTAAGCTGAGTTTCAATCTTGGACCAGTTAACAACTAATGAGCGTTTTCCATTAGCATTACTACTTGATGCATATGGATCAGAAACTTCAGCATTAGTTTTGCCAAATACTGTAACTGTATAGGAATAATATGTTCCATGTAAATCTGAAGAGATGGTATATTCAAATACACCCTTTTCACCCTTTGTCATTGTAAAGGATTCTTTAATTCCAGCAGATGTTGCAGATTCATATATATTAACTTTAATATCTGTAGCTGATGGAGACCAAACTTTAAATGTTGTTGATGCGCCATCTTCTGAAACAACAGCACCTAAATCCTTGCCATCATATTTGTATAAATCATTAAACTCTTTTGTATTAAAGACTTTTTTAAATGAAATAGGATGTTTTTCTCCATCATATATGAATGTGAGTTGTTTTGTATAGTCTGCATAAGCATCTTTCAAAACAATCTTCTTTCCACTTCCTTGTGGGAATACATTTTCGACAGGATATACTGCTCTAGTATCATCGACGATTTGAAGTTTATCTTTATCAAAGTCATCAAATGCGAAATATGTATCCATATTGATTTCAGTTGTAGAACTGAAATAGACATCTTTAATTGGTGATGTTGGAACATCTTCAATTGCGTAGTAATTAGATGTATTACCAGTAATAATATAAATATTTAATACACCATTATTGTCGACTTGAGTCCAGTCGAATTCTCTATCACCATCAGTATCTTTGCCACCACTGCGATCTCTAATTAAGAAACCACCTGTGAAGTGTTCTTTAACTCTTTCAAGTTGAGAGAGATTGGAAGCTCCAGCCCAATCAGTATAAGTATTATATTTCTTTCCGAATTCGATTTCCATGGTTGCCCATTTCCAATCGCCTGTTTCTTCATATGTTCTTGTGCGGAAATCACTAAAGAACATACCTGTGCTACCAACTTCTGAACCAGCTTCGCACCATGCCCAGATTCCCCAATTGTCATAGGTTTCATCGAATCTATAGTAATTGATGACTAAATCTGGATTAGTTACTCCACCTCCACCAGGTGTGCTATCCTTGTTATCACAGGAAGTATTGGTGAATAAACTAGTAGTTAGTGTTAGTAACGTCAATAACTTTAAACTTTTTTTCATAACGAAAAATACCCTCCGATAATAGTATATCGGAAGCGCTTACAATTTCAAGTCTTTTTTTACAAAATAAGCAATTAAAAGCAATTTAAACATAAAAAGGTGTTAAACTTATTATATAAATAAGAAACACCTCTCCTTTAATTAATCACTTTACTACTTTATTTATATTTGTTAATTCTTTTTTTATCCTTTCCCTTATTTCTTTTAATCTTTGACAAATCGTTGATCTTGAAAGATTTAGTTTTTCTGCGACATATTTTTCACTATAATCATTAATATAGATGCAATTAAATATAACCAAGTCTCTTTTATTTAATTCTAAGACAATCTTATTGATCAATTTAATGCATTCATCAATATCTATTTTTTTAACGATATCTGCAGTTTCATCAATTATTTCACTATCATTATTTTCATCAATAGAACTTAATGAAATTGGAAAGCCAGAACGATGACTATTAAGACCATATGGACAATCAGTTGAACACTTCTTGCGGCATTTCATAACACGGTTTTTACTTATTATTACACACCTCGATTCCATATCTCTCCTTTTATATTCCTTCTCCTCCTCTCTCCTGATTATCCTAAATAGATTATAGTCGCACCATATTCTCCCTTGATACTTTAAATCAAGATAATATGGTGTTTCATCAGTTTTTTCATAACTCCATTTAAAAGAGTTTTCTTCTTTCATATTTTTCCTTTCCATTAGAGCAAAAGAAAATACGCGTATTTTAAATTTAATTAGAAAAGCTCTAAAATAACATTTGAAATACTAAAATAAAAGTATATTAGCATTTACTTTTTCTTTATTTTTTAGTGTACCTAGGACTTTACCACTAAGGATGCTTAATTGTTGCAGCTATATTTGAGTTATAATATAGATAATAACAAAATTACTTAGCATCAAAAGTATGATAACTAATCTGTTTTTTTAAAAGATACAAAGGAAGACATAATCGGATACAAAATGAATAAAAGAATTGAATTTAATGATATTTTTAAAATATTAAGCACATATAGAAATAATAGTTTATACATATTTATTTCAGAGTTATTCCATGAATTCACTGGTAAAAAACGCTCTGTTGCCTCATTAGATTTTGATGCAAATCCTAATACATTAAAAGCAAAGGCATATGGAAGACGTAGCATTACTAAAAAAGAAGCTAAAGAGTTAATCGAAAACTATAATTATGATGATCTGGAAACATTTTTAAATGACTTAATACCAGATTCAGAACTACAAATAGTTAGAAACAAATTATCAACATTAGGATTTGATTTAGATCTATTTGAAGATTCGGAAATACCATCTGCATGCGCTATTATAATTCACAAAATAATACTTGATATAAGCAGAGGAATTGACGAAAGCATAGCGAGTATAGATATTGATAAAAAAGTATCATTGATCGATACACTTAAATATAAATATCATTATTATGATGGAAGATTTTATAAAAAAGGCAAGCTACTTGAAAAAGTCGAAAAAGAAACAATAGCCATTCGTAAAAAAGAAATAGTTTTACCGAAGGAGATTGTTACTTATTTAAATAATCGAGCAAAAAATAATTGCACTTATACGCAAAATATTATCGATGATTACTATAAATATTATTTAGCTGCAAAACGAACTGAAGCATGTATATACGATCAGTTTAGTGATGGAAGAAAAGCATTTAAAGAATTAAAGGAAGAAGTAAAAGCTGTAATATATGAATGCTTCACTAGTAAAAGAAATAATGAAAACTGCATAATTGCAGCAATGGAAAAAATAACTTCCATAAACCTAAATTCTTCTTTACTAAATAACATAATAGGTCTTATTACAAATGTTGCAATCAAAGGTGTTGTTTTATTAGTTATAGAAGAAGATGAATGCTTTTTAGACCAATCTGAAATTATGATATAGAATACTTTTTTCTCACCCCCCCTACATCCCACACCCCCGAGAGCGCTGCCCCGGGCAGCGGTCGAGG
>CAOSOP010000041.1 GCA_948525355.1 uncultured Bacilli bacterium
GTTTATTATTCTGGAACAAAATATGTTCCAACTTTTTCCTCAATATAAGAAAGATGTTTGCTATCAAGAAGAGCCTTTTCATATTTCTTGCTCGCATCTTCAAGTTTTGGAAGGTTGTTATCCATAGTTTCCATTGCTTTTGCATACTCTTCATTAGTTGTATCTTGAGTAAAGTGAATTGAAATAACATCGTAATCTGTTGAAATATCATCACTTATCTTAAAGTATTCGTAGAGTGTTTCAAGAACTGCTTCTTTTGAATCAGCCTTTTTAACTCTGTTTTCTAAATCCTCAAGTTTTCTTATAAACTCTTCAATATCGGGTATTTCACCCTTCATCATTTTGAAATCAATCTTTTCCATATTTTCCTCCAATCAATCTAAATCATATATTTCTTTATACTTTGCCTTTAAATAATCGACAAAGTCATGACCATCTAAACTTCTAGAAGTTATATCTTTTATCCATTCTTTCGGTTTTAATAAGCTTGCTTTTTTGAACACATGCTCTTTCATCCATTCATTTATTTTGGATATTTCATTGTTAGCTATACACTTTTTAATATCTAACTCTTTTTCCATTTCTTTTATGTACATAGAATTATAAGCGTTGCCAATAGCATATGTGGCGAAATATCCGTATGAATTTGTCCAATGGACATCTTGCAACACACCTTCCTTATCATTTCTAACTTTAATTCCTAAATACTTTTCATATAATTCATTCCACTTCTTGTTTAAGGTTTTAAAGTCGAATTTATCATTATTAATAAACTCTTTTTCGAGTTCATAGCGGATGATAATATGCATTGAATAAGTCAATTCATCAGCTTCTGTTCTGATAGGATTATTTAAATCTACTGCATTTACCGCGAGGTAGAGCTCTTCTTCACTTACATCACTTAATTGCTCTTTAAATAGCTCTAAAAGCTTTGGATAAATTAAATGGATAAACTCTTTGCTGCGTCCAATTCTATTTTCATAAAAGCGAGAGACAGATTCGTGCATACCCATGCTCATATGATCTTGTAAATGTGCATTATATATCTCATCAGGCTCATTTTGCCCAAATATCGCATGTCCTGTTTCATGGATTACTGAATACATATTTGAGATAAACTGATTCTCATAATAATGAGTTGTAATACGCGTGTCATATCTAGATAAACTGTTGGTAAACGGATGTTCTGTTGTCGATAACACACCCTTTTTCTTATCAAAGCCCAAGACATCCATCAAATACTGAGAAAACTCTTCCTGCTTTTGAATTGGAAATGAACGTGATAAAAAATCAGTTCTGATTTTTTTCTTTGAGTTCTTTACTTTTTGAATAAGAGGTATCAATTCTTCTTTCAAAAGGTTGAAATATTCATCATAATCTTTTTGTGTGAAATCTTTTTCAAAATCGCTCAGCAAAGTATCATAGCAGTTATCCTTTTTAAACTCTCTAACACTTACTAATTTCTTCTGCATTTCTACACATTCTTTTAATGTTGGCTCAAATTCTTCATAACTAGAATTTTGCTTAGCCTTTAACCAAACTCTATATGACTTATCGAATAACTTGCATGCTTTTTCAAACAATTCTGGATCTAACTTTTCGTTATTCTTTACATCTTCATAAAGTGTTTCAATTAAACGGATGTTATATTCATCTAGTTCATCTCTTTTAGCATATAAATCTTTAACTAAACCAGTGAATTCATCACCCTTTTCTAATTCATAAGACAGCATATTTATCATCGTTGCCGATTCATCTTGATATTCTCTTCCCATTTCTGGACAAATTGTCGATGAATCAAACGATAAGACCGCGATGACATTACGAAATCTTTCAAGCCTTTCTAAAATAGAGTACAACTCTTCTAACTTCTTTCTAGTCTCCATATTTATTCTTCCTTTCTTCTATTATTTTTTTGACTTCAGCCGCAAGCTCATCAAGACTTCCGTTATTTAAAATAACCTTGATAGCCATGCTCTTTTCTTCTTCTATTTTACTATTATAATTAAGTTTCATCATTTCTTCAATATTACCTTGTCCTCTTAGCACAAGTCTTTTTCTTCTTAAATCTTCATCAGCATCGACAAAAATATAAGTTGGAACTAAGGTATTGATAGAAGCCTTGTTATATGTCGGAGCATCGATTAAGATATTTTTATCACAATTTTCGATTAAAAACTGATTTAAATCTTCTCTAATTATTTTATATATATATGTCTCATACTTTCTCTTAAAATTCTTAGACCTATTTAAGTGGTAGAGAACTTTTTCTTTAGAAAATCCATCACCGAATTCCTGATAAAAATCATCTTCAATCTTCTTTATAAAACGCGCATTATCATATAATTCCTTCACCACTTTATCGCAGTCATATATCTTATATCCAGCTTCTTCAAAGATTTTTGTGACTTCACTTTTTCCAGCACCTATAGTACCTGTTATAGCTAATACATCTTTTCGTCCTTGGCAGTACGGACAGAAAGATGTTCCTCGACCATCTAAAAATCTTTTATTTATCAATGAATTACACTGAACACATTTCTGACTAACACGGCCATAAACTTTAAGTTCATTTTGAAAACTTCCACTGTGATTTTGACTTGATTGATATGATTTGACAGTTGAACCACCCAACTCAATAGCTTTTGTCATTATTCTTTTTGCATTATCAACAATATCTTTGACATCACTTTCTTCAAGTTCATATCCTTTAGCAAATGGTGAAATATTACAAGCAAATAGAACTTCATCAGCATAGATATTGCCGATACCTGAAATAAGTGTCTGATCGAGAATAATCTTTTTTATCATCCTCTTATCCGACTTTATCTTTTGGTATAAATCCTTATAACTGATCTCAAATGGATCAAGTGCTACAGAGTTTAAAGGCGCAATATCATAGATATCATCGCCACTAATTATATAAGCAACAGCAAACTTTCTAGTGTCAAAGAAATATAAATATCCTTCATCGAGTTTTAAAGAAAATGATGCGCTCGAAGGAATTTCATCTAATTCATTTATAAAATAAAACAGCTTGCCTTCCATTCTCAAATGCAAAATCAAGTGCATCTCTTTCTCAAAATCAAATATGATAAACTTTCCTTTTCTTTTTATATCAAGTATCTTTTTATCAATTAAAGCATCTACTGATAACTCGGATTTAATTATTTTGTCGTAATAAACTTTTGTCTCGACAACTTTACGATTTAAGACCAAATCCTTTAAATGATTCTTAATCGTCTCAACTTCTGGTAGTTCTGGCATTTTATTTAGCCTCGTACCAAGTAGTTCCAACACTACCTTCTACTTCAAGTGGAACTGATAACTTAAACGCATTTTCCATTTTTTCTTTCACAATCCTCTTTACCTCCTCTAATTCATCTTCTTTAACCATGAAGACCAATTCATCATGAATTTGTAAAATCATCTCGCTCTTAAATCCAGTGAGCGCTTCTTCAACATCAATCATCGCCTTCTTAATCAAATCGGCTGCCGAACCTTGAACAACCGCATTTACAGCAGCTCTTTTAGAAAATTCACGGAGAGCAAAGTTTGATGAATTAATATCAGGTAAATAACGACGCCTATTTAACATGGTTTTGGCGTATCCATTTGTTTTAGCAAACTCAATGCATTTTTCTTCAAACGGCTTAATTGATTTAAAAGTTTGATAAAATGAGTCGATTATCTTTTTTGAATCAGAAACAGATATTTCAAGTTTTTCTGATAGACCGAAAGAAGTTGTTCCATAGACAATCGAAAAATTAACTGTCTTAGCGATTCTTCTTTCTAAGCTTGTCACATCCTTAATATCTTTATTAAAGAGTTTAGCAGCCGTAACAAGATGAATGTCTTCATTTGAATTAAACACTTGTATAAGATCCTCATCACCGCTTAAATGAGCCAACAGTCTAAGTTCAATTTGTGAATAATCAAATGACAAGAACAAGGAGTTATCAGGATAAAAGAATGATTTTCTAATTTCCTTTCCTTCGTTATCTTTGATAGATATATTTTGTAAATTCGGATCACTCATCGAGAGTCGACCTGTTGTTGTTAAAGCTTGATTAAATATTGCGTGAAGCTTATTATCTTCATAAATATTATTTGGCAAAGCATCTGTATAACTTGTTATTAGTTTTGAATATTTTCGATACTTTATAATAAGAGGAATTACTGGATGATCATTTATTAACTTGAGCAAGACATCGTTAGAAGTTGACCCCTTTTTATCAACTTTTCTTATCCCCAACTCATCATATAAAAATGCTGACACTTGTTTAGGAGAATTTAGATTTAATGGTTCACTAGCATATGAATATATTTCATCACTGATTTTATCCATCGTTTCATGCAATCTCAAAGAAAACTCTTTAAGAGATTTAAGGTCAAGAGGAACACCACGAATCTCCATCAATGCTAAAACTCTTGCTAATTTCAATTCAATATTAAAATATAAATCTATCTGCTCTTCTTCTTTCAATCTGTTCAAAGCAATTTCCTTTAAAGAAATAAGTGCACTAGCAACGCTTAAGAATATATCCTCTTCCTCATTGATTGGATAAGCATATGACTCTAACACAGATCTTGGATCATCTGAGACATTGGTATCGATTAAGTATGTAGCGAGCAAAAGGTCAAAAACACATTTAGCTTCAACTTTTATTCCATATCTAGAGAATATATAATATAGTGCCTTGTCGTCATAAGTAACATATTCCTTTGAACTATTTGAAAAGAAAGTATCGATTTTTGAATCGATAATATCATCTGATTCAATAAAATAGATGTTTTTTTCAGTGATTAAATAAAGTCCGCTTATATCTTCTAGATGATAGTTTCTTTTTTTATATGAAAACACAGCTCCAACAAAGTTTTTATCATTAACTTCATCAATGCTTTTGATTTTTTTTACACCATCATAATCGCTCTTTTTAAATCCTAAAGGCATCGATGATTCAGGCTTAATGCTATCAGCCAATTCAAATAAGCTCTCTTGGTTTAAGAAATCTTCTAAGAATCTTTTAAACTCATATTTTTTATAAAAAGCAACTATTTCCTCTTTGACTATCGGCTTAAGCAGAGATTCCTTATAATAATCTTCTACATCTAAATCTGTAACTATTCGCGCTAATTCCTTGCAGAATTTTCCTTCTTCTTGGTGAGCGATAATATTTGCCGCAAGTTTAGAATTCACTCCTTCCATTGAGTTAATAATATCCTCTAAACTCTCATAACTTGATAACAACTTACATGCAGTTTTATCACCTACACCAGGAATTCCTTTGAAATTATCACTAGTATCACCGACTAAACCTTTGTAATCGCATATTTGACTTGCCTTTACACCAAATTTTTCAACAATATTTTCTTTGTTATAAACTTCAATTTCCGATAAGCCTTTACGTAAAAAGTTAACTGAAACATTGTCATCGATCAATTGAAGATAATCCTTATCAGAAGTATAAAGCAAGACCTCATCGCCGCGCGATTTAGAAAAATTTGCTAAGCTTCCCGCTAAATCATCAGCCTCATACCCTTCTAGTTCACAGTGAAATATCTTCATCACATCAAGCATTTCTTTAGCAATTGGAATCTGCGCTAATAACTCAGGTTCAATCGGTTTTCTCTGCATCTTATAAGATTCAAGCATTTTCGACCTAAAAGTCTTTTTACCAGTATCAAAACAAACGACTATTCGATCACCGCTTTCTAAATCTTGTCTTAAACTTCTGATGAACTTATGAAAGACATATATTGCATTAACTGGAATATTGCTTTTGGTTCTCATCAACGCACTTTTATCCATTGAAGGATTGAAAGTTGCATAAAACGAGCGAAATAAGAGCGAGTTACCATCTATTATTCTAATTCTATTCATATAGCCTCCTTATACTATCGATATATAATGTATTGACCTTCCTTTTATACTTACCATAAGCAAGAATAACTTCAAATTCCTTAAACTCATTTGGCGAAGAAAAAGATAGTTTTATTTTACCATAATCATTGATTGCTTCATATTCTGTTTTATTATAATTAATCGGTGAAACGATTAAATATAAGTTTTCACTGCTAGCATCTTTCTGTTTAACAAGGTTTTTTAGGCTAGAACTTAAATTAACACCTAAGACTTTCCTCTCTAAATAATAATCCTTAAAAGGATTGTCCTTATAATAATCAAGTCTAATATAGTTACCCTCTTCGCAGTATTGAATACTTAATAAAGAAGAAAGATTATTTCTGAGCTTTTCTCTATTGATATTAAACACATCAAAATAACCAGCATCGATCAATTTTAAAATATCATTTTGCGGAATCTTAATAAACTTTTCATCCCTAAAAACTTCCTCAATAATATTACAATCGGATAAATCAATCGAACTCAAAACATCTATTGCGGTCGAAGAAAGTCCATGAATAGAACTAAGTCCCAATGTTAAAACATCATCATTGATCTGAAGTCTTGGCTTTGAATTATAAACATTACACACTTCAATTTTTTTATTCATCTGCTTTAAATCTTCAACCAACTCCAGTGAAACATTTTCACCTAGAGCATGAAAGAATGCCTCAGGATAATAAGTTTTATAATATAGGAGAAGATAAGTTATGTATGAATAAGAAACAGTATGAGCTTTATTAAAACCATACCCTGCAAAGTTTTCAATCCAATTATAAAGCTTTTCAATCTCTTCTTCACTTCTATTTGCTTCTTTAGCCTTGGTAAAGAACAATTCCTTGTTGCTCTTTATTCTGCTCAAATCTTTTTTAGCTATAGCATAGCGGAACATATCAGCCTGCCTATTAGTTAAATTAGCATAAGATCTAACAATACGCATAATCTGTTCTTGATAAACTATTATTCCATATGTCGATTTAATTATTTCATTGACTTCATCGACGGTAAACTGCTCCCATACCTTATTATTTTTATTCTTGATAAACAAAGGAATGTTGTCCATCGGTCCTGGACGATATAAAGCGATAAGTGCTAATAGATCCGAAAAAGAACTGGGCTCAACGCTTTTAATCAAATCCTTCATTCCCTTCGATTCAAGTTGGAAAATTCCATAAGTCGCACCAGTTTTTAATAAATCAAAAACTTTTTTATCGTCAATATTTAACTCTTTATAACCGATACGTTTACCACCAAACTTTTCTACTTCATTTTCAATTCGTCTGATAAAAGAAAGATTAGATAGACCTAAAATATCTAACTTCAAATATCCCATTTTTTCTAAAAAGCTATATTCATACCCTAAGATATCACCCTCTGAATAAATATCATCATCAAGATTATCAAAGCTTGCAATAATACCCGAAGCATGAATAGAAGAATTATATAATAGCCCCTCTATTAACATAGCTGAATTAAGAATATCATGGTAATAAGAATCATTATAGAGTTTCTTTAGATAAAAAGATTGTTCTATTGATTCAGCAATACTTTTATCATGCACAAGGTTTGAAGTTAAAAGCTTAAGTCTTTCTTTTGCTACACCAAACACTTCACCTATTGCATTTATTGCGCTTGAACTTCGATAAGTTGAATATGTAATGATGTGCTTTATCGATGACTCACCATATTTTTGCTTTAAATAGTTAATAACCAACTCTCTTTTATCGTCCTCAAAATCAATATCGATATCAGGCATACTTAATCGATCAGTATTTAAAAATCTTTCAAAAATTAAGTCATATTTGATTGGATCGATATCAGTGATATTCAACAAATATGCGATTAAAGAAGAAGCGGCAGAACCTCTTCCTGGTCCAACCTTTATATCATTATTTTTAGCAAAAGATACATAATCATTAACCAAAAGAAAATAGTCAATAAAATTAGTCTTTTTAATAACTTCCAATTCTTCCTCAGCCCTTTGATAATATTCCTCACCGAAGTTATTTTCTTCAAGAGCATTATTAATTAGACTTCTTAATAATGATTCCTTGTTATTTCCAAAATCTATCTGCTTGACCTTTCTTTCAAACATAGAAAAATCGCACATGTCTTTGATAACTAAAGTATTTTTAATCTCATCCTCAGTATAAAGTTTGGCTAAAGCATTAGGGCCTAAGAGGTAAAAGAGCGCCTGACTTTCCTCATACTTTTCCTTTTTCTTTATCGCCTGTAGCAAGTCATACCTCTTAGATAATTGCCTATTCAAATAACGCACTTCTGGTATAGCAACTAAGTTTAAACTATGTTCTTTACCAAATTGCCTCAATTCATCGACAAAATCCTTCTCAAACGAAGAATAGTATTCAACACCAACAAAAAAATCGCCAAAGTTTTTATAAATTTTTGCAAATACTTTTCCACCATCTTCAACCAAATTGTCAAAAAAGAAAAAAGCAGAATCAGAGTTGGAATTAGTGCGTAGAATAAGAACTATATCATCACCATGTCCTCTTATATCATCTAAACTAATCTCTTCTTTTTTTAAATTAACTATATTTTTAAGGACAAACCTATAGCCATCGTAATTTCTTAAATAAATAAGACATTCAAATTTAAAACCATCAACAACTAAAAAACTTCTTATTCCAGCCAAAAACTTCTTGTCATGCTTTTTAAAAGTCGACTCATAATCAGCAAAACAACGCAAAGAGTTGAAATCACAAGCTCCACCACTACTAAATCCATAACTGTTAAGCCCATCGCTATACTCTGAAGGAGTTAATGCCGAATCATGGAAAGAATAAATAGATGTAACGTTTAAATAAGTAAAATCCATATACTAATTATATACTATATAGTTTTATACTTCTAGAAATATACTTACTATTTTTAATTTGCTCACCCTAACCAGCG
>CAOSOP010000042.1 GCA_948525355.1 uncultured Bacilli bacterium
AAATCATTCCATGTAGACATTGCGAACAGCCCACTAGCTGTGTACTCGTATTTATGTGGCGCGCCCGCGCCTCCACCCACCCCGTTTCGTCCGCTGCCAGGGGCAGCTCCCTCAACGGGGTGGGTGGAGGATGGGGCGAGCAATTAATTATTTTTTTTGAAAGAAAACTCTTCACTAGACTTAAAATTATAAATAGGCAAGATTCTTTTTATAACATCTACAGTTGGCTGGATGTTATCAACAATATCGTCAATAGATTTATACGCCATTGGACTTTCATCCAGAGTTTCTAAATTAATGGAAGTAGAATAGATACCCTTCATTTCTTTTTTAAACTCTTCTAGTGTTAAGGTTGATTTTGCTGTTTTTCTACTTAGCAATCTACCTGCACCATGAGGTGCACTTTGGTTCCAATCATCATTTCCCTTTCCAACACAAATAAGAGCGCCATCGCGCATGTTTATTGGTATTAACAATCTTTCTCCTTTTCTTGCTGAAACAGCACCTTTTCGTAAAATCATATTCTCAGTGTCAATATAGTTATGTATGGTAGTAAATTTATCAATAACAGTTAATCCCATTGATTTAACTATTTCATCTGCCATTGCTTGTCGATTAAGAACGGCAAACTCTTGTGTAATTTTCATATCGTGAATATAATCATTAAAAAGTTGTCCTTCAACATGAGCTAAGTAAGGTGGAACATCGATTTTATTATTTTTGGCACATTTAATAGCTTCTTGAATCTCTTTTTCTCGTCCTTCTTTTTTATATTTGCTAATCATTTCTTTTAACTGAAAATCTGAATTGCCACATAACCTTTTATATCCCTCATTCTGATAATACTCTGCAACTTCTTTTCCTAAATGCCTGCTGCCAGAATGTATAACAAGATAAATATTATTTTCATTATCTCTATCTACTTCGATAAAATGATTTCCTCCACCAAGCGTTCCTATGCTTTTATAGGCTAAATCTATATCAACTTCTTTAAAACAACGAAGTTTAGATAAATCAATTTTGTCTGCATATTCATGCATAACTTTACGGCAATTCATTCCTGAAGGTATTCTTTCATATATGAGTTCATCTAACTTTTTTAAATCTATATCTTTTTCGGCAATTTGAATTAATTCCATGCCACATCCAATATCAACGCCAACAATATTTGGTACAACTTTATCTTTAATCGTCATAGTAGTGCCTATCGTACATCCAGCACCTGCATGAACATCTGGCATTATACATATGTTAGATTCAGAAAAAATAGACATATCACAAATAGTTTTTATTTGTTCGCTAGCGATTTCATCAATATTATCAGTATATACCTTAGCTGAATTAAAACTACCTTTAATTAACTTCATAGTCCATTCTCCTTTAATCACTACCTTTTTAGACATAGTTATATATAAGAATAGCCGTGTATTTAACCACGGCTATATATATTTTATAATTCAAACATGTCTTAGTGGTGGATCAAGCAGGACTCGAACCTGCAACAACTCGCTTATGAGGCGAGGACTCTAACCATTGAGCTATTGATCCAATGGTGGCTGTGGGGAGGATCGAACTCTCGACATACCGGGTATGAGCCGGCTGCTCTACCAGCTGAGCTACACAGCCAAATACAAAGTGGTGGAGCTGACGAGGATCGAACTCGCTACCTTCTCCATGCCATGGAGACGCTCTCCCAGGTGAGCTACAGCCCCAATTTGTACTGCATTTACATGCTAATACATTTTAAGACATCAAGATATGCTTAGTCAAGTTAATTTTTTGTTTGTATATCTATATTTATATTTTATAATATATAAACGAGGTGAAATATGATTAAAGCAATATTTTTCGATTTAGATGGTACACTTTTGCCAATGGATTTAAACGAATTCATATCTTTATATTTAGGTCTTTTAGCGAAATATGTTGAACCATACGGATACGATAAAAAGAAAATAGTCGATGTCTTGGTTAAGGGAACAGAACTTATGACCGCTAATGATGGAAAGAAAACAAATTACGATGTGTTTTGGGAATACTTCTATTCTATATTTGGTGAAGACAAGAAAAAAGATTTGCCTGTTTTTGAAAGTTTCTATGCCACTGAGTTTAAAAAGACAATCCTTTCTACTAGACCAAATAAATACGCTGCTGAAATAATTGATTTTTGTAAAAAACACTTTGAAAAAACAATACTTGCGACTAACCCATTTTTTCCAAAAGTCGCGGTTGAAACAAGGCTTAGTTTTATAAATTTGAATTATGATGATTTTGATTTCGTAACTTCTTATGAAAACTCCTCGTGTTGTAAACCAAATTTAATGTATTTCCGTTGGCTCTTGGATAAATTTAATTTAAAGCCAGAAGAAGTTATTATGTTTGGAAATGATACAAATGATGATGCTTCAATAAGTCAATTAGGAATTAAATGTTATATCATTGATAATACTATGATTAATTCAACTAAAAACAATTATGAATATGAAATTATAAAAATGGAAGATGTGATTCCTGTATTAAAGTCTTATTTATAATTTTTTTATAATATTACTTTATAGTTTATATTATATACTTTATAATAAAAAGAAAGATTGTGAGGTTCGCTTATGATAAAATTAGCAATAGATCTACTTGGTTCAGATTTAGGAGAAGAAGAACTTATCGAAGGAGTTAAGTCTTTTCTTAAAGATCATGATGATATAATTCTTCATTTATTTGGAAATGAAGAACTATTAAAGAAACATTTTAATACAGATAAAATCGTTATTCACAATGTTTCAAAGTTTGTTCCAATGGAAGTTGGCGCTCTTCAATTCCTAAGAATGAAAGATACCTCAATGTACCAAGCAATTTCTTCCACAATGGAGCTTGAACTTGATGGGGTCGTTTCTGCTGGATCTACTGGTGGCTTTTTAACTGGCGCAACCTTAATAATTAAAAATATTCCTGGTGTACATCGCGCAGGATTTTGTGCTCCATTTTTAACTTTAAAAGAAGGCAAACAAGTTGCTATCTTAGATATTGGCGCTTCTAACATCAATACGCCAGAAGATTTATTATGCTTTGGTCGACTTGGAAATGTATATGCTAAAAAAATGTGGAACATAGAAAAACCATCTGTTTATTTATTAAACAATGGTGTTGAAAAAGGTAAAGGTCCTGATGAAGTTAAAAACGCATATACTTTGTTTGAACAATGCGAAAATATAAATTTCAAAGGAAATATCGAAGCTAGAGAGGTTATGAGTGGCGAAGCAGATGTTGTTGTAACATCTGGATTCCCAGGAAATATCTATTTAAAAGCTAGTGAAGGCATGGCGAAGAATATGTCACTCTTATTGAACAATGCATTCCGTCATTCGCTAATGACTAAAATATCTTATCTTTTAGTTAGAAAGCAAATCAAGAGAATGAAAGAAATTATGAATTACAAAAAAGTCGGTGGAGCTTTAACTTTAGGATTGAATAAAGTTGTCGTCAAAGCTCATGGAAATAGTGATGCTTACTCTTTCTACCATGCAATAGATTTGGCTTATCGTATGGCCAGTGTAAAAATGACAGAAGCAATTAAGAAGGAGTTTGAATGAAAAACAAACTAAATGAGTTGTTTTCTTATTATAATATTGTTCCTAATTCGATTGATATCTACATATCTGCACTAACACACGCCTCATATAAAAATGAGCACTCCGAAGATTATATAGAAGATTATGATCGTCTAGAGTTTTTAGGTGACAGCATATTGGACTTAGTTGTTGCCAAACTTCTTTACAAAGCTTTTCCAAAAGAACGTTCGGGATTTTTGACTAAAACCAGGTCATATTTAGTCAACGGTTCCGCCCTCTCAGAAATTGGAAAAAACTTTGACCTCTTAAGTTTTGCACGTTTATCAAATGGTGAAGTGAATAATAACCTTGACCGTAACAAACTATTAGAAGATATGTTTGAAGCATTCCTTGGAGCTGTTTATCTTGATCAAGGCTATCAAAAAGCTGAGGAAATAATCAGCACAATCTTCTTACCAAAGATTGATAGTGTCGATATTAAGAATGCCGAAATCTTCTCAGATCCGAAGTCTTCTCTTCAAGAGATGCTTCAAAGTGAAGGCTTTGATAAAATAACTTATCAAGTTGCAAGTGAAACTGGCAATGCTCAAAATAAACACTTTATAATTGAAGTCGTCTGTAATGGTATTGTATTAGGTACAGGTGATGGAAGTAGTAAAAAAGTTGCTGAAAAGCAAGCAGCATTAGATGCACTGCAAAGGAGAATCAAATAATGGGACTAATAAAATTTTTAAAAGAAAAGTTTAAAAACAAAAAAGATGATACTCATGAAAAATACATTGCTGGGATGGATAAATCTCGCAACAACTTTTCTAGCAAATTAAAGAAACTAGAAAAAAAATATATTGAGATCAACAGCGATTATTTTGATGACCTTGAAGAAATCCTTATTGAAGCCGATGTTGGTGTTAAGTTAACTTCTGAAATACTTTTAGAGACTGAAAAAGAGGCTGCTTTAAATCATCTTTCTAAACCAGAAGAAATAAATGAACTCTTAATCGATAAAATGTTTACTTCCTATATAAATAGTGGTGACAATATCAAAACTGATATTAGTTTTGAAGGACAAGGACCAAAAGTTTTGCTGATGGTTGGTGTTAACGGCTCAGGCAAAACTACTACTATTGCTAAGCTTACACATCGCTACCTCAACAAAGAGAAGAAGATTCTTTTAGTAGCTGGCGATACTTTTAGAGCTGCTGCGACCGAACAACTTCAAGTTTGGGCTGATAGACTTAGTGTTCCTTTAGTCAAAGGAAAAGAAAATGGCGATCCAGCTTCTGTTGTTTATGAAGGTGTTAAAAAAGCATTAGAAGAAAACTATGACTTAGTAATTGTCGACACGGCTGGTCGACTTCAAAATAAAACTTATTTAATGGATGAACTTAAGAAAATAAAAAGAGTTATACAAAAAATAATTCCTGAAGCTCCACACGAAGTTTTCCTAGTTATCGATGGCAACACTGGACAAAATGGTGTAATTCAAGCAAAAGTATTTAAAGAATGCACCGATTTAACTGGCGTTGTTATTACTAAGATGGATGGAACTGGAAAAGGTGGAATTATCTTATCCATTCGTGACGAATTAAAAGTTCCCGTTAGATTTGTCGGTCTCGGTGAAAAATTTGAAGATTTAATGGAATTCGACCTTGATAATTACCTCTATGGTCTATTGCTAGGAGGTGAGCAATGAGTTTCTTTTTGGCTATTTTAATATTCTTTGTAGCTGAATTAGGATTAAAGCTTATTCTTCTTCAATTCATATCTAATATCTTTCTCGTCGATATGATCTTCTCGCTCTCAATAGCTTTCCTATTTCCTATATTTATGCTACCACGCCCGATACGTAAAAGTTTTTATAAATTGCCACAATACCATCGTTTTGCTTGTACACTCGCACTTATACTTTTAGGAATGGATTTAGTATTATGGATAATTTAAAGATTAATTCATTAGAAAACAAAGAGCATTACCAAAGTTTATTGATAATCTATGGAAAACTATTGACTGATTATCAAAGAACTATCGTAAGCGAATACTTAGCCGAAGATTTCTCACTATCGGAAGTGAGCGAAATACATGGAATCAGCAGAAACGCTGTATGGGAAACCATAAAAAGAGTCTTTAAAAAACTAGATATATATGAAAAAGAACTGAATCTCTCATATAAATATCACCAAATAAATAATAAATTAGATATAATAACTAATAAGGAAAATGAAGAAGTAATAAAAGAAATAAAGGAGTTGATTAACTATGGCATTTGAATCATTATCAGACAAGATGCAACGCATCTTTAAAAAAATTAAAGGACAAGCAAAAATCAGTGAAAGCAATATGGATGATATGCTTAAAGAAGTTCGTCTTGCTCTTCTTGAAGCTGATGTCAATTTTAAAGTTGCAAAAGAATTTATAAGCAATGTCAAAGAAAAAGCTATTGGTCAAAAAGTTTTGACAAAACTATCACCAGGACAGATGTTCGTAAAGATTGTTCGTGATGAACTCGCAACTCTTTTGGGAAGTGGTGATACAGAACTAAAATTTATCGTTGGCAAACCAACTGTTATTATGATGATTGGTCTCCAAGGTACTGGTAAAACAACAACCGCAGCAAAAATTTCAAATCTTTTAAAAAAGAAATACGCAAAGAAACCATTGCTTGTTGCATGTGATATATATCGTCCAGCTGCTATTGATCAACTTGAAATTTTGGCAAAACAAATTAATGTCGACATCTATACTGATAGAACTGGAACAAAACCTCCAGCAATTGCAAGAAAAGCTTACGAACAAGCCTTAATCAATAAAAACGACGTCGTTATTATTGATACCGCTGGTCGTTTACAAATAGATGAAGCTTTGATGCAAGAACTTGAAGATATCACACATTCAGTAACTGTTAATGAAACAATTCTTTTGGTCGATGCCATGTCAGGTCAAGATGCAGTAAATGTCGCTACAGCATTTAATGAAAAACTACCTATCAACGGTTTAGTCATGAGTAAACTTGATGGTGATTCACGTGGTGGTGCTGCTTTATCTATTAAACATTTAACTGGCATTCCAATAAAATTCGCTGGTGTTGGTGAAAAAATAACTGATTTAGAAGTTTTCCACCCAGAAAGAATGGCCGATAGAATAATCGGTATGGGTGATGTCTTATCATTAATTGAAAATGTTCAAGAGAACATTGATGAAGAAGTGGCGATGAAAACTACTAAAAGAATCGCTAATGGTTTATTCGACTTAACTGATATGTTAAATCTAATGAAGCAGATGAAAAAAATGGGTCCATTCGGAAAAATATTAAGAATGCTGCCAGGTATGCCAAAGCTTTCAGATGAGGATAGTGAAAAAGTCGAAAAAGAGTTAAAGAAAACTGAAACTATTATTAACTCAATGACTGTTGCTGAAAGAAAGAACCCTAGTATCGTTAAGAATACTCGTCGAACAAGAATCGCTAATGGTGCTGGCGTCAGTTCTGCTGAAGTCAACCGTCTTTTAGAAAAATATGAACAGATGAAAAAACAAATAAATCAAATGTCTGGAATGATGAAAAGAAATCCAAACATGTTTAAGTAAAGGATGAAATTTATGAAATCAATATTGCCCAAATTAATAATGATTTGTATGTTCTCCTTATCAGCTTCATGTAAATCAGTTCCAATCACAATGATGAAACTCAGACCACCAGTGCTAACTGATGATCAAGTAACTTATGCTATCCCAAATAGTGAAAAAACAATTGAAAAAGGAAAATATTATACTCATCTAGAAGATGTTGCAGCATATGTAATGGCGTTTAAAGGATTGCCTGATAATTATGTTTTACTTACGCAGTCATCAGATAGAATATTGTGTTCAAGAATGTATGCTGAAAACTGTCGGCTATATAAATACCCTTATCACAATGATAATACTGGAAAGTATAATAGTCCATATTTAACTGATGGTGCTACTGATTACTATGAAGCAGACTTATCTGATCCTTCAAGCGGAACATATGATCCAAATTCACGTGGTGAGTTCAGAATAATCTTTTCAGTTCAAGAAGGACATGAAATACTTTATTATACTGATGATCACTATGACCACATGTCAGAATACTTTAATTACTATACTGGTTGGGGACCATGGTTTGGAGATAATAAAAGCGAAAAGCATAATTTCTCAAAAAAATGGAACCCGGGTGTTGTTGTAGAATCCATAGATTTTGAAAAACTAAATAGTGCTAAATAACTTTATCAATCAATCCATATTCCTTAGCTTGATTTGCCGTAAAGAAATTATCTCTATCTGTATCTTTTTCAATAGTCTTAATATCCTTTCCAGTTGCATCGGAAAGGATTTTATTTAATGTGCTTTTTATTTTAATAAATCTATCTGTCATTATCTTTAAATCCGTAACCTGCCCCTGTGTCTGCCCCAGTGGTTGATGAATCATTATCTCAGCATTTTTGTATGCGCATCTATATCCTTTTGTACCAGTGGCCAATAAGAATGCACCCATTGATGCAGCAAGTCCTAGTGCTATAGTTCTTATTGGAGCGCTTATACTTCTCATAACATCATATATAGCCATTCCAGAAGTTACGCTGCCACCAGGACTATCGATATAGATTGTTATCGGAGCTTTCTGATCGATTGCATTAAGATAAATTAATTCTGCAACAACAACTTCAGATAAAGCATCATTTATTTCGCCTGTTAACATAATAATTCTTTCCTTTAATAGCAAAGAATAAATGTCATAAGAATAGTTTCCATCACTTCCCTTAATATTAATTGCTGGTATAACTGGCATATTCACCTCACTTTAATATAATTCTATGCCTAATTTAAAGTATTAAACACAGAAGATAAAAAAGACTTTATAAAGAACTATAATCATTTCAAGTTCACTTTTAAAATGTCATACCTTGTATTAAAAACATATCATGCATTTTTACAAATATGTTGACAAAGTAAAACAAAAAGAGTATATTTATTATTGCTTGTTAGATGGGCCCTTAGCTCAGTTGGTTAGAGCGCGCCCCTGATAAGGACGAGGTCGAAAGTTCAAGCCTTTTAGGGCCCACCATCTTACACATACACAGCCATAAGGCTGTTTTTTCTTTATATAAATGTTGGCTTCGCCTTTTTGCGACCCTTGTTGATAGCTTTGGGGCCAATTTTCAGGCATTTTTATGTCGCTTCCCGCGTACGTTTGACGGTC